>JALRDG010000142.1 GCA_023257055.1 Candidatus Saccharimonadia bacterium
GCGGGAGAAGTTAGGATTTGAGTTTGAGAATATTGACTATCTCGTAACGGCCCTAACGCACCGTAGCTATGTGAATGAGCACAAGAAAAGTGTTTCTGAACATAACGAGCGCCTTGAGTTCCTCGGAGATGCTGTCCTGGAGTTGGTAGTAACGGACTACTTGTATCGTAACTTCAGCGAACCGGAAGGAATACTGACCAGTTGGCGTGCAGCATTAGTGCGCACCGAGAGTATCGGCGCAGCAGGCGAAAAGCTGGGGTATGAGCCGCTGGTTCGTATGAGTCGCGGCGAAAAGAATGGCAGTGTCCGTGCTCGTCAGCAGATTCTTGCTAATGCCTTCGAAGCTGTTATTGGAGCTATTTATCTTGAAAAAGGCTACGATACGGCACGAGACTTTATTCAGAAGCATATCGTTGAAAAACTCGAAGATATCCTCGAATCTGGCAGTTGGCGTGACCCTAAATCGCATCTTCAAGAAGTGTCGCAGCGGATTGATAATCAAACGCCACAGTATCGCGTACTCGAAGAGGTTGGTCCGGATCATGAAAAGATCTTTACGCTCGGCGTCTTTATCGGTGACCGGCTAATGGGTAAGGGGAATGGTCCAAGTAAGCAGTTTGCGCAACAGCAAGCCGCCCGAGCCGCACTTGCCGAATACAAGAAGCGCGGTAGCTAAGGGGTGTACCCCTGTTGACTTAGTAGCGAAAATACCGTATCATTGTACAAGAGTTAAAAACAACTAAAGAGAGAATTAAGGAAGTTTACCATTTATGCTCGCAATTCGTTTGCAACGCCTGGGTCGTAAAGGCTACCCAGTATACCGCCTAGCTGTACAGGAATCACAGCGTCACCCATCGAGTGGCCGCGTGGTTGCTTATGTAGGTAGCTACAATCCACACACTAAAGACGCTAAGGTGCAGGTTGAACTTGCGCAGAAATACCTTGATAACGGTGCGCAGCCAACACCTCGTGTCGTCAAGCTTCTAAAAGATGCTGGCGTTAAGCTGCCTAAGTGGGTAAAAGAAACCTCTGCTGACAAAACAAAAGCTATCAAGAATACTGAAAAGCTTCGCAAGAATCAGCCAAAAGAAGAAGTAGCTGAAGAATCTGCTGAATAGTACAAAACTTCGGTTATATAAAAACACCTCACTACGGGGTGTTTTTATATTGTGACGATACGTATAAAAATAAACCCCGCAGTAAATGCGGGGTACTAGCAGGGTGCTAGATTTATGTAAGTAGGCAGACTTACGGCTGGCTCGAGCTTGGTCCTAGCGGACCGACTTCTTCGCCTTGGCGGCGGGCTTGGACTTCTTGGTGTTCAGGCCGGCCTGGGTGCGGCGGTGAGCCGCGGAGCCGACGGCGCTCATGTCGCGGAAGTTCGCGAGGCCGCCCGAGTTGGGGCGGGGGCTGGACTGGCGCTTGCCGTGGTGGAACCCGCGGCGGCGCAGGTCCTCGGCCATCTTCTGGGACTTCTGCGACTGGTTGTTGGCCATGAGAGGCTCCTTTGTCGAAGTACTCGATAATCATCAGAGGATCCGATGATATATGCATCTTAACATAAGTAACTGTATATGTCAATAGCATGAGCGTTTTTTGGGCGATGGCTAGATGAAAAAAGCCCCTCCGCCTTCACCTTGTGGGTGAGCTTGGAGGGGCTGTGCAAATGTACCTTGTGGGCATATTGCACACTTGTTGGAAGGTGCGCCGAGTTGTTGACTCGGTGCTGAAAGGCGTCAGACCGTGACGAGCTGCTCCTTCTTGGAGAGTTCGAAAGTCTCGCGCAGAGCGCGACGCGCCATGCGGATGCCGTGCTCGACGGCGCCTCGGCGTGCGGTGACCTCGGAGTCGAGGACCAGCCAGACGCCAGCCTCGGCTGCGTCGGTGCGGTTCTCGCCGTTCATCTGCTGGATGTCCGGGAAGAGACCGATCAGGGCTTCGGCCGCCTTGCGGGCAGGAGAGCCTTCCTTCAGGTTGGTGACGGCCTCGTGCTCCTTGGCCAGCTCGGCCTGCCGCTTGCGGCGAGCGAGCTGGTTCAGCTCGCGCTGCGCCTGCTCGCGCCTGCGGTCGGCTTCGCGCTGTTCGCGGTCGAAGTCGGCCTGGATGGCGTTGTGCACGGCGTCGGCTTCGCGAGCCTGCCGGGCGGCCTCCTTCGCCGGGTTCGGGAGAGGGGGGAGACCGGCGCGACGGCGAGCCTCGTTCTTCTCCTGGAAGTGCTTGGCAGCCAGGCCACCCTTGGTGGTAGCCTTGCCGCGGTTCGCCTGCTTGCGCTTGCGAGCCGCCTGCCGCATCTCCTTCTGCTTGTCGGCGTCGATCTCGTGGGTCTTGTTCTTGGAGAACTTCTCCTGCTTCTGGGCCACGGTAGTACCTTTCGGTTAGAGTGAACATCACTCGGGTGGAAAGAACGCTCATGCGCTGCACCTGGTGGTGATGCTTGAGCTTGAGAACATATTACCACAAACAGTATAATATGTCAATAGTAATACTATATCTTTACAAAAAAGAACCCGCCAGTTCCTAGGCTGGCGGGGGTGGTAGGAGAAAGCTGTGGGCTTTGGACGACTAGTCGCCCAGATAGTTCTCGTAGGTTTGGGCGAAGAGGCTCATGTCGTAACGATCCTCATCAAGATCGTCCCACGACGGCGGGTAGTCCTCACTCCAGGGCGTGCCCGTCACGTTCGCTTCGACGAGCTCGGCCGCCTGTTCGAGAAAGTCTCGTACGGTTCCGTCGCTCTCGTGGTTGTCGAACGCAGTTCGTGCATCATCGATCAGGCTGGCAATGCGCGTGTTGGCTTCAAGGTTGAACTCGGCCGTGCTCTGCTCCCAGTACTCCAGTCGCGACATGAAGCCGCGGTAGAATTCCAGCCGGCGCTCGAAGAACTGCACGTGCATCCGTGCCGCGTCGACGAGGCGGGCGATGTCGTCGGATTGGGAAAATTCCATGCTGCGAGCGTTCTGGTTGTCGATGAGGATGTCGAGTGCCTCGGCGGCTTGTTCGACGTCGGTCGACGGGTAGGCATGCTCGTTCGATTCGGCGATCTTGTACAGCATCGCAAGGATGCTGGTCGAATCGCGTGCCTCGGTGGCGGCCTTCGTCGCCAGCTTGTAGACCGGCTTCGGCAGTCGCATCAGCTTGAGGGTGTCGATGATGGACTGGTTGGCCTTGGTAGCGGTGGCATCCACAGTTTTACTCCTTGGTAGGTACGAGCGTATGCTTGTGGGAAAATTATACTACATAAGCTTATAAAAGTCAACCACATTCAGTATGGACCTGCATAGCATACGTGCTACAATATATGATGATACGTGCAGGCTTTTTATAGTAAAAGGGCAAAGAGGGAACGAAAATGTCAACAATTGATCAACAGTTCGTGGAATATATCGTAAAATCATTAGTCAATAGCCCGGAAGACGTCGTTGTCGAGCGGATTATTGACGAAAAAGGCGTCCTCCTGACGCTGACTGTGCACCCAAATGATCTTGGACGCGTTATTGGAAAGCGTGGTGTTACAGCCCAGAGTCTACGGACACTACTTCGAGCACTGGGCTCAAAGAATGATGCAAGGTACAACTTGAAGATCGTCAACAACGACGGCGACGAACAGTATACTGTGCCACATGACGACGAGATGAGCGAGCCTGTGAAAAACTCACCAGGGGAGACTGTGGATAACTCTGGTAGCTATGCAGAAAAGTCACGCAAAGAGCTTGCGGAACTAGACGATCTCGATATATAATCATAAGTAGTTCGAAGCAAAACTTCTAACTGCGAGAACATCCGCTCTATGCGAGACAACAATACTGTTGAGAGCTTTATTTGTGCTAAAAAACCACCCCAAAATTAGGGTGGTTTTTTAGTTGTTGGATTAGAAGTGTAAATAAAATATCGCACCGTTCCGTGCGAGGAGGGCGGTTGGATTATCTTATTGTGTGGCGAGCCAGAGGAAGGCTGCAAAAAACAGACATGCGGCAATTGTGGATGTGAATAGGACGGTCTTTTTAGGTTGCGACCCGGTGTTCATGGCATGACGTTGATAGCGCTGCTGTTGAATTGCCGTGTCTTCGCTGTCGTTTTCGGGGTTTTTCGTACGGGCAGTCGCCGAAAGCCGCGCGATTGCATCAGTAGCCTCGACGGCGTCTGGGAGGACGGCAGTACTAATCGGCTGGATAGTGTGCTGCCTGGTGCTTGCGGCAAGACGAACGGCATCTTCAGTGGGTTGGGTATTTGTCTCGAATTCCATGATTATCAGATACAGTATACCATGAGCATAAAGGTGCAGGTGTAGTAGAAATTAAAAAAGCCGCCATCGGCTCAAGTATATAAATGATTTCAACTTGAGCCGATGGCGGGAGATGGTTGGCTATGCGTCGGATTTAAACGCGGCAACGAGGCTCATTATGCCCATAAAGAGGCATAAGGCTCCTGCGGCAAGTGAGAATGCACCGTTGCCACCGTCGTATATAGTATCAAACCCGATGTAAACGTTAATTGTGAACAGTATGCCTAAAAGCATTGCTGCAAAGAAACTTGCCTTTCGCATGACTCCACTTCCATCAGAAGAGCACTTTCGAGATCGAAAGATAAGGCTATAGTACTACTTTATTCGTATCTTGTCAATTAACGGACATCTTGCTTTGTGGACGAATGGCATCAGGTGGCTGATAATAAAAAAGCCACCGATCGGCTCAAGCTGGATCCAGGCGTCAAGCCCGGATAAATTCCAGCTTGAGCCGATCGCGGCGAGCGTGTAGTGGCTAAATCTTGATG
Source organism: Candidatus Saccharimonadia bacterium (assembly GCA_023257055.1). GTDB lineage: Bacteria > Patescibacteriota > Saccharimonadia > Saccharimonadales > Saccharimonadaceae > JALRDG01. Next base: position 4,769 of record JALRDG010000142.1, read on the forward strand.
GTCTTCTTGTACTTACGTAGAAGGGTTTTGTGTCGGGCCATGTAGACCCGTACCGCGACGAAATTTTTCGCTACGAAAGCATTAATCAGTTCCTGCCAGTTTTTCTCTACGGCTTCGTATGCCGCATTCATCTGGTTCGTGCGATTCTGCTGAGCCTTGTGAAATCGCTTCAAGCTGTTCATCTGCTTGATGATTCGTGCGTTTCGCTCGAGGAGCTTTTGGTAGCTCATCGTACTCCTTCGTGTTGGGGGACGATTTATATATAGTATCATGAAATTTGTAAATAATCAATAGATGGTATAATGAGTGACAGATGAAAAAGTTTCAAGTAATTACTCTGTTCCCGGAGATGTTTTCAGGCGTGTTTGAGTCTTCTATGATGTGGAAGGCACAGAAAGACGGAATTGTTGAGCTCTCGACAGTTAATCTCCGTGATTTTGGTCTTGGCCCGCGTAAGCAGGTCGACGACCAGCCATACGGTGGTGGTGATGGAATGCTGCTGATGATCGAGCCGTTATGGCGAGCGGTTGTGAAAGCGAAAGAAAACGACCCAACCGCGAAGGTACTGATCATGACACCGCGGGGGCGGCGCTGGAAGCAGTCAGTCGCACAAGAATATTCTGAAACTGACCATGGCTATATCTTTATTTGTGGGCGTTACGAAGGGTATGATGAGCGTATCCTCGAACTGGTTGATGCGGAAGTGAGTCTTGGTGATTTTGTCTTGACGGGTGGCGAGCTACCAGCCATGACAATGATAGATAGTATCGTTCGTTTGATTCCTGGTGTACTCGGCGGCGCCGAGAGCGCATTAATTGAGAGTTTCTCTGACGGTGAAACACTTGAATTTCCGCAATATACGCGGCCCAGCGACTTTAAAGGGCGGAAGGTACCAGATGTCCTGCTGGGTGGAAACCACGCTGCTATTGCCAAGTGGCGCAAAGAGCATTCTAAGACTGCTGAAAAGTAGATATAGTAAAAGCCCCTCCTTCCATGTCGGGTGACATAGAGGAGGGGCGAGACTTTGGACTAAAGTGTCCGTAAGGTCTGAGATAGTAAAGTGCGTTCAACTAGTGCTCGCGGTGCTCTTCGGGCTCGGGTTCGACAACCTTGTAGTAAAAGGCGAGGGCGAGCTTGACGATTGCTGGCGACAGAAGCACTGAAACGAGGGCAACGATACCTGTCGTGAGCCAGGGTGCAGTATCCAGCCAGCTTGTTTCGCTGAACGCCGACATGTCACGTAGTGCAGGCATGACCAGCATGAATGTCACGAATGCAGCTGCGATACAGCCGGGAATGTGCTCTCGGGCGTAGCCGGTATACTTCTTCATGATGAGCTCCTTAAAATGGAACGGTCGAAGATTATTTTAACATTAGTACAATATAGGCAGAATGTCAATACCCCGCACATTGGCGGGGTATCTGTATGACATGTTGTGGTGGATGTCGTAGAGCGATCAGTTAAACAGTTTTGTGGAGTGTTTGTTTTTGTAACCTTCGCTGTCTATAACAATACGAGAGAACATTAAAAAACGCAAGCGTTATGACAAAATAACAACAGAAAAGTATTTGTCGCCAAAAAAAGCACCCCGTCATGCACGTACTAGAATAGGCCTAGTAAACGATACACAACGGGGTTGGGCTAGGAGCGCGCGAAGCGCTCGAGGAGCTCTTTCTGGAAAATGATCATGAAAGCTGCGGGAGAAAACTTTTACAAATTATATCAATAAAGTTTACTTTTGTCAATGTATAGCGAGGCATACTTGAATCGATCCGACAGAGATGCTATCATAACTATCGGTAATGGGATGTCGCCAAGTGGTAAGGCACTGGGTTCTGGTTCCAGCATTCGGGGGTTCGAATCCCTCCATCCCAGCCATATAGAACAGATCTCCTCTGGGAGGTCTTTTCTTATTGCCTCACTCCTGTTATCTGAGGCGTTTTGCCCGGTTTGGTTAGCCTTATTTTGCATGACCTAAAATCTCCTTACTTAAACCGCTATTTCTTGCAATCGCCTGTGTCAATTTGGTGTAGGTAACAGATATAGAATTGTCTTTCAGGCTGATTTTTTCGAAAAGTTTGGTTAAAATTATACGTTTGTCGTCGTTGCTGGTTTTGTCGTCTATGAATCGTGCTTTAGCGTCCTGTGACAGCTCGATATTGGCGATACCATTCATATACTTTGTTTCGTATTCTTGGTTGATTCCTCCCTTCTTCTTTTGCAGGTCATTAATTTCACTAATGAATGACTCGTGCTTTGCCATGTAACGCTCGCTAGATATAAGTCCAGCAAGCTTATCATCGTAAAGCATGTTATCCATCCTCTTGATTGGCGAGAATCATCATCATGGGTCTGTTACACCTATCGGCCTAACTGAAGATGAGCGCGAACGACACATGTACATTATTGGTGGCACAGGAAATGGTAAAACGACGATGCTGTTTTACCAAATATTGCAGGATATTCGCGCCGGCAACGGCGTGGCCGTACTTGACCCACACGGTGACCTTGCAGAGCGAATTCTACGCTATATACCAGAGGAACGAGTGAACGACGTCATCTATCTCAATCCGGATGATTTAGCGTATCCGATCGGCATGAATCTACTCGAGCTGTCGCCAAATTTAGAGGGTGACGACTTACTACGAGAAAAGGACTTGATAACCGAAGCCACTATCTCAGTATTGCGTAAGATATTTTCTGAAGATGATTCGGGCGGACACCGTATCGAGTACGTTCTTAGAAATACCATTCAAACCGCACTGACCCTTGAAGATCCAACTCTATTTACGATTTACGAACTGCTCAATGACGCGAAGTATCGACGTAAGGTTGTAAAAACACTCGAAGATAAAAACCTGAAAGACTTTTGGAATAACGAGCTTGGTAAGGCGGGTGACATGCAGAAAGTCAAAATGGCCGCTGGTATTACTGCCAAAATCGGACGCTTCTTGTTCTCGGCTTCAGCTCGCAGAATGATCGAGCAACCGAAGTCTACTATCAACTTCGAAGACATCCTAGCTGGTCGCAAGATCCTAGTATGCAACTTCTCAAAGGGTCTTCTTGGTGAAGATACCTCGGCACTATTTGGCACAACCGTACTTGCCAAGTTGCAAACAGCATCACTACGCCGTGCACGCATCAAACAGGGCGAACGTACCCCTTACTATCTCTATGTTGACGAGTTTCAGAACTTTGCTACGACAAGCTTTGTGCAAATGCTGTCGGAGGCAAGAAAGTATAAGTTTTTCTTAACTATGGCCGAACAATCTACCTCGCAGCAAGACGAGCAACGCCTTGTCGATATCATTCTCGCTAACGTAGGCACGGTGGTATGTTTCCGCTCCGGTAGTCCAACGGATGAGCGTCTGGTTATACCGCTATTTATGCCGTTCATTCAGCAGGGCGAGATAGCGAATCTGCCAGCATATTCATATTATGTACGCATCTCAGCCGTCAATGCACAAGAACCAATGTCAGGTGTGACCGTAGTCGTCGAAGAGCAAGGAGATGAATCAATCGTCAGTCGTGTTATTGAGTCATCACGAAAGCTATATGCCAGGAAAGTTGAGGCTACAGAGGCGCCAAAAGAAAAGACTCAAGCAAAGGTAGCGCCCATAGCTTCAAAGATACAATCAAAACCTAAAAAGAAGCCTATTAAAAAAGCCGACGATGAACTTGCGACAATGAAATCGATATAACATTAGAAGCATATCTCCGCCCCTCTGATGGTCAAAGCCTTGTATTTCCGTCAGGTTTGTTAGTGTGGCAAACTGTCATATTAGTCAGAAATTAAGCTAAAGTGTTAATCGTCGATTCATAAATTCTTACGTAGTAACCCTATAGCTTCCAAGTCTTTGCTGTGTAGATGGCCTGAATCTAAGAAATGATAATACCTTCCAACCGGAACGCCTACACGCTCAGCGATATAGTATTGTAGTGATACGAACTCAAGAATATTCATAAGGAGCTTTTTGTATGCATCGGATGAGTGTGCATGGACATGAAGTTCTAGCTTACCGTGCTTAATGCGAGCCCAAATAATCTGCGTACATGGTGAAACCTTTTGACCTTGGTCGATGTTCTTATCCCACATCGAGATTTGTGCTTCGCCAGCAGGATGTGCGGGGTCAAGTTTACTAATGAGAAACTCTATTTGCGAGTTCGGCTCATCAAAAGCACGGTGGTAGTATAGTTTTGTCCAGTCGTGGATTACCTTGTCTTCGTTTTCACCTGTGTAGATAAATTTGTTAATAACATCAAGGTCTTCCTGCTTCATTGGGAAACGAGAGTCTGCCTGCTCAACAACAGGATTTTTAATTTCAATTAGAACTACTTCGTCACGGAAGTAGCGGTCATTGCCCGTATCGGTGCCATTGTCGTACAATGAAGTAAAAGTAGAGCACCAGGCGTCGTTTGGTGTGTTTGCGGTTATGTAAATCATACTCGAATAATTATAACATTTTATAAATGTGAGTCATAGACTAGATGTCAATTCTATGTTAAAATATTTTATAAGTCACACATGTGACTTGCAACTTGGCAATATAGACACGAGAGGACGATGATTGTGTCAGCAGGACCAACAAAATACACGCCGAAAAGAGACAAGTATTCGCGCAGCCGTGGGGCTTCGCAGTTCTTGAACCTGTTCTGCGCGAAGGACGGCGCCCACCTGGTCTTATATCAGAAGGATGGCCCCGGAGCGCTGAGGCGACTGTATCTCGACCGCATCTTTGCCCCGTCGCCCCAAAGCGACTGGCAAGCACTTAGTAACCTCGCGGAAGTTCCCAATCTGACATGCCCGAACTGTGGCAGTCTGATTGGGTCTCCCATGATTTACCGCTCCGAGAATCGATTGGCGATCAGACTGAACGCCGGAACGTTCTCGAAGGTGCGCAGTGATGGCACCTTCAACCCCCTCGAAACCACGACAGAGACAACCACAGAGAGTTGAGGTGTAGCACCATGAGTGCTCAGGTTCCCCCGGTGAACATCGATGAAATCGCCGCGCGCAACAACATGACGCAAGAGAAGGTCGAAGAGTTCTTGGCCACCGTCAAGAACGGCATGCTGCCAGAGGCGAAAATCATCCCCGTCGTTGAAAATGGCGAGCGGCGGTACTTTACCGTCGAACGTCGTGGCGTCGGCCCGATCATCACCGCTTACGGTACGTTCTGGATGTTCGACTTCACAATCGATGACCAGTGGCAGAAGTATGCTGTCATCGTGAAAGCGCAACTGGACAGCAAGACGTTTACGCCGATTTTCGACGATCCGACCCGTCTGGTTCTCCGCACCGACTCCGGCTGTGAGACCGGCCAGATGTTCGGTGACCTCACCTGCGAGTGCGGCGACCAGCTCCGGCTAGCCATGGAGGCCATCAGCCAGGTCGGCGAGGGCATGATCATCAACATCCCGCACCAGGATGGTCGCGGGATGGGGCTGCCCTTCAAGCTGGGTACGCTCTGGCTCCAGGAGGCGCTCGGCGTTCACACCATCGAGTCGGCGTCGATGCTGGCTCCCGGTGGCGTGATCGACGTCCGCACCTACTCTGGTGTGGTGGCGGTGCTCCGCTTCTTCGGTGTGCCGGAAACGTGCGAGATCAACCTTGCTACCAACAACCCGAAGAAGGCGAGTATATTTGGCGAAAACGGCTATCCACTCAACGATGAATTCACGCCAATCATCGCCGAGCCGACCGAGTTCACCCGCGCCCACTTGGCTGCCAAGGAGGAATTCCTTGGACACAAGCTGGGCAACGGTGGTGACCACGACCTGATCCCCGAAGAAGGAGTAAAGTGAACGCCATAGCAACACTAGCGGGCCGCATGAAGGCGGGAAACACTCTCGCCTGTTGCGGGCTCGACCCGGATCCGACCAAGATTCCCGCCGACGTGACTGGTTCCGACGCCGAGCGCGTCTACCAGTTCCTCTCGGGCGTCATCGAGGTCACCGCACCGAACGTTTGCGCGTTCAAGGCCCAGAAGGCATTCTTCGACGGCCTGGACGGCGGGCACGAAGTGCTGACCGAGATTGTGCGAGACATCCACCGTGACCACCGGGGCACGCCGGTGTTCGTCGACTGCAAGGTCGGCGACATCGACAACACTATGGCCGCATACACGGACTTCTTGCTCGGGCAGGTCGACGCCGACGGCATTCTCATCAATCCCTACATGGGCGACGAGGTGCTGGAAGCGTTCAACAACTACCCGGACAAGGCCGTGGTCGTTCTCGCACGAACGAGCAATCCCGGCGCGGCCGTGGTGCAAGACGCTCTCATGGCGGACGGTCGTCCGCTGTGGCAGTACATCCTGCGGCTCGTCGTGGAACGGTGGAACAAGAACGGGAATCTCATCCCAGTCATCTCGTCCACCGCCGACCTCGATCTGACGGCGACCCGTCGGATGATCCCTGATGAGATGCCCATCCTGCTCGCAGGTGTGGGCGCTCAGGGCGGCGACTACAGCGACCTCAAGGCGCTGCTCAACGCGAGTGGCTCAGGAGTGTTCGTCAACTCGTCGCGAGGTATTCTGTACCCGCCCAACTTCACCGGCGCAGCCTGGCAGGAGGCGGTGGCGAAGGCCGTCGTCGACTTCAAGGAAGCACTCAACCAGGCGAGGCGGTGAACCGCGTGTCTGCAACAAAGTTTCTCCTGCTACTGGGGCCTTCGGGCGTCGGCAAGAGCACCATCATCTGGGCTCTGCGGGAGATGGACGGCCACTACATCTACATCTCACCCTACACCAACAGACCGTTGCGTGAGGGGGAGACCGACAAGGTCAACGTGAGCGATGCCGACATGGATCGCATGATGGCCGCCGGGGAGCTGCTCGTCGTCAACGAGAAGTTCAACTGGCGGTACGCCACACCGCGAAGCACCATCCTCGATGCTTTCGCGGCTCACAACTACCCCCTCCTGGATTGGCCCGTCGATCGGATCAGCATCATGCAGGAGGCATTCGGGGACAGGCTGTATGTCGTCTACGTCGCGCCACCCTCCATCACGGAGCTGGAGGTGAGGCTAGGTAATGACAGTCGGGATTCTGACGGCACGCGCCTTCGGGCGGCCGAGGCCGAACTGAAGTCCTACTACGCGGGCGAGTTCTCGTCGTTCTGTGATCTCGAAGTCGTCAATGACGGAGATATTATGGAGCTGACAGCGAAGATCCACGCAGCGTACCTCGGGTCACTCAGGTAGCCACACGGTAGCCTGAGTTGCCCGGCCGGCCCCGGTTCCGCAAAACGTCAACAGGCGTAAGCGGGACCGGGGTCTCTTCATTTTCAGATGTAAAAAGGTGACACTTAGCACCCTCACTGTTCGTGTTCAAATCGAAAATCTACATCTAGGGGCTCGCATACAGCATCGGACTTATCGAAGGTGTGCATCTATTTACTCTATTTTTTGAGTTTCGCGTATTGCTATCTCCTGGAGTTTAGGTAGGGCGCTAAAGAATCTCACTGCCGGAGTATAAGGTTTCATGTCGAAAAGTCGGCGAGGGTACGTCGTGATGCTAGACTCTCGTTTTATTGGTGGCTATATAGTTTGAGAATCAAAAGAAACTGCTGGATAATATGAAGTGAGTATAGGATGGTCCGAAAAATGTGCCCTTGTGTAGTAATACTGTATTTTTGCATCATTAATGTATTTACCGGAGAAGATACACAATAGCGGGTGGTACGTTATAGAGACAGGAAGGAAGGGAAGTTGGCAACTACGTAGTCTCCGCTCTTCTGACGATAGCTGTTATTATTACGTTATGTATTTCACGCAGCACGGATACAGTTTAGGTGCAATTGGTTATTACATATGAATATTTATCTTGATATCGATGGAGTACTTCTGGATAATGAATCAAACGCAGCTGATTACGCTGACGAGTTCCTGAAGGCGGTTATCGAAAAGCACCCCGAATCTACCTATTGGCTAACACCCCACAACCGGAAGGGTGAAAATCATGCCAAAGAAGTGCTCATCCCTCACCTAAATCCCGAAACCATTAACCTATTAGATAAAGTGAAGTCGTCAGAATGGAAAGACCTCAAGACTGATGCTATAGATTTTAACCAAGACTTTTTGTGGTTCGATGACGACCTTTGGCCTAACGAATTGAGTATACTCGAGAGACACGAAGCCCTGCAGAACTTCATGATAGTAGACCTACAAAAAGATCCTAATACGCTAAAGAAATTAGCCGAAGTGATCGAAAAAGCTAAACATATTTAAACGCTCCAACAAAGCTTGCCATTTGCCTCACAAGTTCCGATGATGCACTGTGACGTATAATCTCGCAGCTACCGTTTTGAGACAGTATGCTTACGCTGCCCTGCCATAGCGTATCGTCTATAATCGCTAACTTGCGCTGATGCTTGACGGTGTATAGCACTCTCATGCCTAGTGCTTGCATCACAGCAACATCATCGTAGACCTGATCGGCATATATTCCATCATACTCCTCTGGGTGTCTAGTGTTTACTATCACCGGTACACCCCTCTCGCGCAGGGTAGACAGTATTGGCAATATCTCGTCTATACGTTTTTTTCGTTATGAAAGGACTCTCGATTTATACACAGCGCGTGGCATATTGTAGATTTTTCGTGAACGCTTTGTAGAGTGGCGTGTTAACGTAAAGGTTAGATACGCAGATTGCCTGAACGTCAGTTGTGCGAGAGGGTAACTTAAACATCGTCAGTCTCCTCATCTTCATCGTCGTCTTTAACAACAATGTCCATCTCGTCTAGCCCTATAAGAGTTCTATAATCGTTCTTCATCCCCAGCCAAGTGCTTATTTTTAAAATAGATCTCTTCGGAGGTCTATTTTATTTGGTATGATTATTGCATGACAAGAAGCCGAATGACAAATGAACTGTATAAACAATCAAAGTCGACCATCATTATATTATGCATTCTAGTCTTTGTATTATTACTGCCATTATGTATTGGACTTGCACTTTGGGCTAATGGCGTACTGCTTAATAATTTGTTTGATAACCTTATCCAATATATCTTCCTGAAATTCATCCAATAAGCCCAGCCATAGAGCTTATGTTTAGAAATAGATCTCTTCGGAGGTCTATTTTGTTTGGTATTATTAACACATGATTAGTAATACATTTTCTGAAGCAATCCTATCTGCGCAGTACTATTTCATCAACAAAGACAACATCCATCCGGATGAGATCATCAAACTGCGCGAGTCAGTTGGTTGGACAGGCGACACGCCTGAGCGATGGAGGGAGTGTATCGTACAATCTTTGGCGGTCGTTGGTGTCCGTAATACCGAGCAAGAATTAGTCGGAATGGCCTGTTTAACGGGTAGTGTTCGACATGCTGTACTGTGCGACCTGGCGGTTGATCCGTCTCATCAGCGCAAGGGGATAGGAGCTGCGATTATGTCGGAGCTATACAAAGCGATTAATGATATTGGTATTAGTTATGTTTACGCTGAGCTTGCTTCTACAAATCCTTTTCGAGAATCGATGATACAATCAGGCTTTAAGAACACCGGTGACAGTTTGTTCATAGAGACGGAGACTCATGTAGCTTAAGTTTTGACAGCTGCTTTCGCGCTGATTCTTCCTGAAGCACATCCACTAGTCCCAGCCATAGAGCTTACGTTTAGGATAGATCTCTTCGAGGTCTATTTTATTAATATGGGTTCGTTAATAAACGACTAGCAGGGACGTCAATATAACCAGCCGTGCTAAAGTATTAAGAGTTAAAGTAGAATTAATAGGAGAAGATTTATGATAGGAACTGACACGTATCTTACAATCATAGCTGCCTTTACGATAGGATTCATTCTTGGGCTTATTGTACTTAAGGTGCTACTGGCTGTTAATAAGAAATAACTTTCTGGTGTGTTTATCTAAGGCTTTTATGATGAATAGCCATAGGCGGTAGTATAGGGCTGTGTGGATTCTTCCTGAAACACGTCCACTAGCCCCAGCCAAGAAAAAAGACGGAGCATCCACTCCGTCTTTTTTCTTTGTCATGGTTGTGATTTGAATTTCCGAATTAGTTTTGCAGTGCAAAGCGTTCGGGCGGTTCGGCGTAGTGCAGTGCCGAAAACAAAGCAGCGTTAGCTATTTTGTTTTCAAATAAGCGGAGGAGCGACTTATTGCGATATCCCTCCACTCCAGTCATAGAGAGTGTGTTAGAAATAGACTTCTTCGGAGTCTTATTTGATATAATTTACACATGACAAATCACTACGGAGACGACACTCAAAACAGCAAACACCGTAAGATACTCATTGGCATATTAACATTCATCTTAATCTACACAGCTTCAATCTTCATTCCCATAGTTGGTGGCTATACAGCATACCCAGTCGCAGTTATTAAATGTGGCAATCTACCAGTAATAACGAACGACTTTATGGCAAGTTATACTTATAGCGAACCCGGAATGACAACCTACAGCGGACCCAACTGGCTGAGCACACATAAAAACTACGTATGTAGCGCGAAGGACGCCGAAGCGGAGGGGTATCGCAAAGCTTTTTTCTAAAACCGGCACATATCCAGCAGTGATTTAATGCTTAGAACAGACTTCGTTATGAAGTCTGTTTTTGCTATAGCTATATAGACTCTATTGAAATTGATAATTATTCATACTAATGGTAGTCTATTACAATGCACGATCTAAATAACGCAAAGCCAATACATAGAGAAGAAGACAACGAATTATTAGGATATATTCTTCACGATAACGATATTTGGTTGCCTTTAACTATATTTGGATACGCACTTGAGAGCTGTGTCAGTGAGGCTGATGCCATTCGCGTGATAAGCAATAAAGGCTTAGAGTCACTAATGGACACATGGCAGTATTTTGATACAGATCAAGAAGATTGGTATAATTGCACAATTATTGAAGCGAAGAAAAATGAAATTGCTGTACGTATTACAGACTATGGCCATCCTGACGCCCACCAAACAATTGTGATTAGTAATCCGTCCGACGATAACTTTCGCAAGTAAGCTTATTTTGAAATATTTCTGCTAGCCTCAGTTGTAAAAAGTATGTTTAAAATAAACCTGATTATGGACTATCGTTAGTTATATGATGTTCAGAAGATGGTATGATAATAAACATGAAAAAAGATAAAACCCTTACAATAGTTTTCGTCGCGTTAATAATAGGATTCATCTTAGGAATGTTGGTTCTTAAGGTTGGAATGGGGATTCTAGCACTTTAATTGATGTAGTATTGATTGCTGTTCTTCCTGAAACGCGTCCACTAGCCCCAGCCATGGAACTTATGTTTAAAATAGATCTCTTCGGAGGTCTATTTTTGTTACAATGCTAGTATGTTCTATAAACATCACACTAAAACGATCTTTACTAATAAAGCATTACTGTCCCTCTTTATTGTTCAGATATTCTTTGGATTTGTAAAAACCATCTCTTCGCCCGCATTCGATACACTGTACGCCCGGCACCTCGACAAAAGCTCGGCTGGCCAAGAATATGGAATATGGGAAGCGAGCTTTTTTGTACCGCCGGGATTGGATCTGTTCTAGGAGGATTGATAGTCACTCAATTTGGTTTCGACGGCGTATTTGTCGCTATGTCCGTCCTTGCATTCATGGCTGCGGTTTATATTGCTACTCTCAATAAAGAGGTCTTGGCGTAGATTACTTCTGAAGTACGTTCTCACGTCCAGTCATAGAACTTATGTTTAAAATAGATCTCTTCGGAGGTCTATTTTAGGTTAAAGTTTCAATCGACTGTAATTAAAGTTGAGCTTCAAACCAAACCATTTTTTTACATTTATCAAAATTATACTTTTTCAGTAAGTTGTGTATCTTAATGTTCTCCACTTGCGTCAAGGCGTATACGTAAGTAACGCCCATTTCGCGCATCTTTTCAAGCGTTAACTCGACTAGCTGTGAGCCAATGCCTCTACCTCGGGCTGACTCATCAACGACCAAATCTGATAAATATCCCACTTTTGATGGCAGATGAATGTTGGTAATTTGAAATCCTACAACCTCACCGCCTTCTTCTGCGACGAGCATCACATCCTGATGAGCCTTAACCCATCCGACAAGTCTTTCTGTACTCCAAAATGGTGAGTTTTCCTCAGTTACGGAGAGCTCGGGACTATTGTTGCCAATTTCGCGAACAGCCGGGATGTCATCGATTGTCATGTTGCGTATTTTCATATTCGTATCATATCAAAATTGATACTTGAGCTGTATCCTATTGTCCGCTTTGGAGGTAGGTTCGGGTGCGTGTCTATTTCTCCTTGTTGGTTAGGGAATCGCCCTTTCCGCACCGCATGCCCGTGGTGTATGTATAGCTCATATTTATGGAAGTAAAAAGACGGTATAGCAAGCTTGTATGTAAAATGCATGTGCACTTTAATCAGCTTGCTATACCGTCTTGGTTGCGATGAGCTACTTCGAACTCATGAGGTGCCGGTAGATGACGTCGGCAACATAGGCATCATATAGTGGATGATGACCCGTACCGTTAAATTCGACGATGAGGTTATGATTCCTCATGTAGTCGCTATCACTTGTGGCGTGAAATCCTAGCGTGTCAAGAGCTGTAGAAAGGTCGGTAAGGGGAAACGGTCCTTCGAACCACCGGTCTACATCGGATGAGAAGATATCGCTCAGTACTCTTGTCTCGACGGGCCACGGAATGAATGTAAGTGTCTTTGCATCTTTTGAATGACGACGTAAAAACACATAAAAATCATCCAACATGCTTTCGTATGATGTGTGTGTCTCTTGCATGTCGTCCAGCGCAGGTAAGACATTTTCAAGTACCCATAAGTCAACTGGACCATCTATAGGACAGCGTGCAGTAAACTCCGTCACTGTTCCATAATCGTTTGTCAGAATTGCCCCGATGGCAAAACCTTGACCGTGCAGTCCGTTGCTTTCGACATCGAACGAAAGGATATCCATAATGACACCTCAACTATTGTTGTGTATTGCATGTACGTTGCAGGAAGCCCGGCAATTAAAAACGACAATACCATATTTGCTGACATATTTCAATCAACGTGCTTGGATGTTCTGGGTATTGATCGGGTCTGCCGCGTTACTTTAATACGCCCGCTTTAACGAGCGCATCGTAGTGTCCCGTGCTTTCAGCTTTGAGATACGCGGCGACTTTACCGAGCACGACGCGATCGGTAGTGAGGTCGAATTTTTTTGCAAATTCAATAATGCGACGCTCGGCTTCGTCTGCTTCCGATTCGTCGTTTACGAGCAATTCAATCTCGGCGACCGCATATTCAAAATGTGAATCGAGGTACGTTGCTGTATCGATATCAATATGAAAGCCTTGTTTTTCATAGCTTGTTCGGTTCGTGAGGCATGTCATGAAGCGCTTAATACCGGCAATTGAGAGGGTCGAGTTAAAATCACCAGTGCTATTCAGATCCAGCTCTTGGCAAATTTCTTCGACGGTTGTTAGTTCGTGATAGCGGTTGGTTGCGGAGTTTAGTTCGCTTATTGATCGTAACGGCGCCTTTAGTTCATACGCACCGTCTCGTAGGCGAAACCAGTAATCTTGAGTGGTCAGCTGGTAATCATCGGTGTCGAGGTAAGAGTCTTCGACCGTCTTTTGGCCAAGTTCGCGCGAGCCATCAAGGAGAGCTTGTTGCTGTGCGTCAGTGAGGAGGAATTTCTTTTCAATTTCAATCATACTGATTGCACTATAGCATGGATGGTTTTAGTGCGACAAAGCCTCTTTATGTCTCGTTGTCCAGGAAGTATATTGCGCGTCAACGCAACTTAGGGAATAATAGTCGAACAGTAAGGATGTATTAGGAGTTGAGCAATGCAGGAGTCAGAGGCATCGATATATGTAGTCGGAGGGTTGCCGCGGACGGGTAAGACGACCGTGGCAGAGCGCTTGGCGCATGATTTACGAATAGGCTCGATGGAGACAGATCACATACGGGTATTATTTAAGCCGACACCTACTTCTAAAATCCGGACGGATTCTGGCGAAGACATAAAAGTAGTTACGAAAAAGTTGCGACCAAGACTCGAGAGCCTTGTGGAATGGTTGGCGAACGGTAACATTGATTTTGTATTAAACGGGGAATGTATTGACCCACGCATGATCGCGGCGTCGCCGTACCAGGCTCGTATACGAAGCTGTTTCATGGGGCTGAATGATCCTGACGGGGCATTTGCACGGATACGCGAAGTTGCCGATCCTAGCGATTGGGCGAATCAGAAGTCGGACGAGGAACTACGCCGTATTCTGGAAAAATACGCTGCCCGCAGCCAAGCGCTTGCAAAAACGTGCATGAAGCTCACGCTACCCTATGTTGATGCGTCAGCTGATTTTACGATGGCCCAAGAATGGGTGTACGAAACGCTTACGCAAGGAAGCTAGTGGGGTAGTCGTGGCCATGATACATGAATGTCCATGAAATAGTATGTATCGATATAACTTGTGTTAGTGACATATATAACTGCGCTAAACGTACGGTTTCGGTAGTATTGATGTATTATGAGTCAGTATACACAAGGCAGTAAACGACGGCAGAAAAAGCCAAAACCTATCCATACGGCTGAAGAATTCGGTCTCGACGTACTTTCGAGCGAGGATGATTTGTTTCGCTGGTTTTTGCTGGCGTATTTGTTGGGAAAGCCAATTCAGTCTACGGTAGCAGCGAACACATGGAAATTATTTATTGAGCGCAAAGTTGATACGCCATGGGCGATTGCCGACATGCCGTATCGTACACTTGTCGGAATATTACACGAAGGAAAATATACACGGTATCAAGAAGTTGCGTCGCGGTCATTGCAAACATGCATGGGGCAATTGATTCGTGATTACGAGGGCTCATTGATGATAATGATCGAAAGTAGCTATGACGAGGATGAATTTTCGAAGCGCCTCCAAAAGCTCTATGGTGTCGGCCCAAAGACGGCTGAAATTATTATGCGAGAAACTGAAGAGTATTTCGCACGACGCGTGGAATAGCTTTTTGGCCTACTAGTGTAAAAACAGTGGTATACTGGGGTGACTATGCGTAGCTTACCAACAGATAAACTTATAAGCTGTTTTTACGACTCTTCTGAAGATTGTGTAAAGGTGCTAGATGTTAATGGCACCTTAATGTCGTTTAATCCGAATGGGTTTAAGATTATGGAAATTGATGACCCGAAGGCAGTTATTGGAAAAGACTGGCTTGCTTTCTGGAAGGGAAATTTGCACGATATAGCATCGGCTGCATTCGAAAAGGCCCGGGCTGGTACGCTTGCGAAATTTGAGGGGTACTGCCCAACCTTTAAGGGAACGATGAAGTACTGGGAGGTGACGATTGCACCGCTACATAATGAATACGGCGACGTCCAGTGGTTGCTCGTTAGTTCGCGAGATGAGACACGGCGTAAAAACACGGAAGAGGAAGTTAAGCGGCTACGAAAGCGAGTCGTAGAGCTAGAAAAAATGCTCCCGGCAGTATCCCGTTAGGGGGCGTGGTTTGGAGGATTTGAGAAAATAGCCCTGCATTGCAAGGCTTATTTTTTTGCGCACTACTGAGTGACTGCCGGCCTGCTGCGATACTGCTTGTGACATATTTCACTGTTTTTTTCGGCGTTACCCCTGATAATAATACTCACAGCGACTAATCAGGAGGCGTAGCATCTATGAATAAAGTTACTCAGCAGGTAATCGATGAATTGACGAGACAGGATGACGGTATCAAGCTGACAATCTACATGCCGACACAAAGGATTTCAACGCCACCCACGATACAGGAAGATAAAATTCGATATAAGAATCTTATTCGCAAAGGGCATGATCAGTGGTGCGAGAAGGGTGACGAACAACAGGCGGCTGACATTTTCGCGAAGCTTGAGGCAAAGCTTACCGACGAGTCTTTCTGGGAGGGTACGACCGAAGGGTTGGCGGTTTTTGTCGACGAAAACAGTCTACAGTGGTATCACTTGCCAATGGAATGCGAAGAGCGCGTTTGTGTAACGGAGAAGTTTGAAGTAACACCGCTGCATATCGTTATGAACTATGACCAGCCATACTATGTGTTAGCACTTGCTCTGCATGGCGCCCGACTATATAAAGGTGATGCATATGAGTTGTCGCCTCTATCGATTGACTTTCCTACGAGCCCAGAGGATGCTCTGAATATCGATGAGATGTTCAACAATAGCAACACGCAGCGCGGATATGAGGGGCCGGCAAGTTCTGGATATGCGATTAGCACGCATGGATCGGGTGATTCGAACCGAGCCGGAGAGGCTGAGCGCTTACAGTACTTTAGAATTATTGATGACATTATCTTGAAGGCGAAAGAGGTCGATGTGCATTCACCGATACTTATCGCCGCTGCTGAAGACGAAATCAGCGACTATAAGAATGTTAGCAAATTGCCAAACCTTGTAAAGG
>JALRDG010000149.1 GCA_023257055.1 Candidatus Saccharimonadia bacterium
GCGCGACAATGCGCTTTTGATACTCGCGTCCATCTCTTCCTGTGGCGTGCGTATAACGACACCGCCAATTAGGCTTGGGTCGATAATCTCGTTCAAATGCACGGTAGCATCTTTGTAGCGGCGAGTGATCACACTAGTGACCTCTTGGCGCGTTACATCAGTGAGCGGCTGTGCGGATGCGACAGTCGCTACGACCGTACCACGATGAGCGAGTTCAGTTTCTATATCATGCGCAAGCAAATCCGCTTCATGCGTTCGACAACTTTCAACAAGAAACGCCGCGAGCTCGGATAGTACAGCCATATTGCCGCGCGACAGCTCACCGGCAGCATGTGCTGCCAACTTACGTCGTGAAACGCGCACCGCCATTTAAGATTTTGCCTCCGAGACAGCACGCTCGATAACTTTGTCACCAAGCGTACCGCTGACTTCTTTCCCAACAACCTTTTCGGTCGCACGCGCTACAAGCGCGAGTGTTTCAGACTTCAGCGCTTCACGGGCGGCAGCAACATCCTTGTCGATTTGCTCCTGCGCTTGGCGAACAATCGCTTCAGAGCGAGCTTTCGCTTTACTTTCCGCTTCGGCGATAGCCGCGCTAGCTTCGTCCTTGGCAGTCGCAACAATAGCGCCTGCTTCCGAACGAGCCTCTTTCATCAACTTAGCCACTTCGTCTTCGGTCGATTTCGCTTGCTCTTTCGCTTCTTCAGCTAGCTTACGACCTTCGTCAATCTGCTTCTGGCGCTCATCAACAATACCGATAAGCGACGGGTAGACAAATTTTTTCAATACGGCGAGCAAAATCAGAAATGCAATCAGCTGAAACAGCAGCATTTTCCAGTCAATACCGAGTTGCGAAAAAATACCAGCGTCAGAATGAGCCGAAGATTCGGTTGCAGCGAATTGTATGAGAGAATTCATCATACGTTATTCGATTCCTTAAAGAATGCCGGCGATGATAGCGACAATGATACCGATGATGGCAAGTGAGTCGGCAAAGACGATAGCCAAAATCATCATCGTACGGATATCTTTAACTTTTTCTGGGTTGCGGCCAAGAGCGTTAAGCGCAGCCATACCAATCATACCGACTCCGATTGCAGCACCAAGTGCCGGTAGGGCGTAGGTCAAACCAAATGCTAATGTGTCCATAACGTGTTGTTTCTCCTTGAATTATTGTTACGTTATTCTATCTTCCTCTCACTCTCGCGCCGGAAGACTCTTGTTAGAGCTAGCAGCGGGGGAGTGATGCGAAATTTCGGAAGCTTCATCATGATCTTCACCATGACCTTCTTGGGCAAGTGCCGCAAAGATAAGGGTCAGCATGAAGAACACGTATGCTTGAATGAAGCCAATAAACAGCTCGAAAACCATGACGATCGGCAGGCTCAAGCCGGCCACGTAACCGGAAAGTACGGCGATGAGAATTAAGAGAACCTCACCGGCAAAAGTATTACCGAAAAGTCGTAGGCTTAAGGCTACTAATCGAGAGAACTCACCAACGAGCTCCAAGAAGCCTTCAAATGCCCCGATCGGATTTTTGAATGGGTTACGAAGATACCGGCCAGCGTTCCCAAACACACCATGGCGCTTAATGGCATAAATTTGCACGGCCACCATGGTGACGATTGACAGCATGATCGTAAAGTTAAGATCAGCCGTTAAGCTACGAAGTACCGGGATGCCGTCGATTGTAATTGGCCCAACTCCAGGAAGAATACCCATCCAGTAGTTCACTAGCACGAACAGGAAAATAGTAATTGCCAGAGGGGCAATTTTTCGAGCAAGCTTGTGATCACCGATTACTTCGTCTACCTGAGATAATAGTGATTCAACCGCCCATTGCACAAACCCGACAAAACGGTTGTATCGGCCACGCTTAATTTGGCGCACCGTGTAAAACAGTATGGCAAGTAGAAGTAGGGTAGCAATAGCGCCAGTAAACAGGGCGTTTGTTACCGCGAACGGACCAATCGAAAAAAGCTTCTCGGCAGCAAGGCTAATATGCAAATCAAGTGCGGCAAATGTATACATTTAGTTAAAAATCCTTTTTTAATTGTCGATAGATGAGATAGCTCGACAGACCAAACCCGCCAAATCCCCCGATAATTGTCAAAATAGGGACACTGCGTAATTTTGCATCCAGGTACGCCCCTATAAGTGCAAGTACAACTGTCGGAATGAACATGCGCCATGTCGTATCCGCCAATGTACCGAGCATTAAAACGACCGGCGAACTTTTCGACGGCTTACCGTGCGGACTCGTAGGAGTTTTGCTCATTTACCTTTATACTGTAACAGAGAAAGTAGAACTTGCCAACATGCCACGACGAATATCAAACAAAGCTCCGAAGCGTTATGTCATCGCTCTTGGCTGTGGCGCGAAACGACGCTTCAAAAATGAAAAGGAAGCTCGGCAAGCAGCCGATACGCAGGAACTACAAGACATGCAGCTGACATTATTCGTCTACCACTGCGAATTCGGCGATCATTGGCATCTCACGCGCCAATCAACAAAAAATCAGTAGTTAAAATTTCACCGATGGAATTTTCGATCGCAAGAAATACGCTTCGGTTGCCGTATTACGCGTCACCGTCGTTCCGTCGCCAATTTGTCCGTAATCGTTATTCCCCCAACAATACGTGGCGTTATCGGCTACGACACATACACGATACACACCAGCAGACATATCTGTAATTGTCTTACCGGATAGCTCATTTGTGGTCGTTGGTAATTTCTGAGGTGTCGTTCGCCTCGAGCCCGTAAATCCAAGCCCTAGCTCACCGTAATAATTCTGTCCCCAGCACCACATTTCGCTAGCACGCCGAGCACAGCTGTGCCAATATCCAACGCCGACCTGTTGCATACCGGTCGTTGGGATGCCGTTTGCCGTTACCGCAATTGGCACGGTATAGCCGTTTCCACTAGCGCTCGCTAGTACTGATCCAATACCAAGTTGCCCTTCGTCGTTCGCGCCCCAACAATGAACACGCCCATCGGCAACTGCGCAGGTATTGCCTCCATACTGCGACGAACCATCTGTTATCCATCCGCCCACGGCAATATCCGTCACGATACGCGTTCCGAGATCACCGTCGGTCGATCGCGTTACTAAACGTGGGTAATATTGATCGTAATAATTATTCAGACGCCACCCCAATTGACCGTTATCATTTCCGCCCCAGCAGTATGCATCTCCTGCTGCGACGATCGCACAAATATGCCTGGCGCTTGGCGTCGTTGCTATCTTCGTCACAGCCAAGCCTGCAGATACACTAGCGCCAATGGTCGACACCTTTACGGGAGTCGTTCGATAATACGTCGAACTTGTATTCGAATAGGAAGATATACCGACGCTGATTCCAAGTTGTCCATACCGACTATCCCCCCAGCAGTAAATATCACCACTTGCAATAACGCACGCTGTCTTCTCGGTTGTGACGATATTGGATAATTGCTTGCCCGCCAAGCCAGTTGTCTGCGTAACCTTTACCGGCCGAAGGGAAGGGGTCGTGCTACCATTCCCAAGCTGACCACGTTCATTCGAACCCCAGCAATACACTTCATTTGAACTGATTGTACAGGCAAAATGCCGGCCCACGGCAACGTCCGTATCAGCCTTTCCGGCGAGCATGCCGCTATCGCGAACGACTCGTACCGGCACAAGGCTGTTTGTCGTCGTACCGTCGCCGAGTTGTCCATCCTCGTTGCGCCCCCAGCACCAAGTCTTGTAGTCTATAACTCCGCAAACCTGATAGTAACCAATGGCGGATTTCGATGATGAATACAATCCCTTTGATGCATCCGCATTCATACTGTAATTGACCGTCTTCCATACGCTATTGTTCGTCGTGCGTATAAAATCCACCTTCGACTGCACGCGCACGCGATACGTATACAGGTCGCTACTACTGATCGTCGCTGTATACGTCGTTCGGTACTGTGGCGTCGAAAGCAGATGTTCGGTGTGTGTCGTGGACGCAGTTCCATCACAATTCGTATTCGGCCGATACGTAATAGTAGTATCGAGAGGGATATCTGTTTCGAAGCTCTTATTGATGCATCGCTCAAGGTGTTGCACGCCCGCATCTGCAGCCTCACGCGTCAGTTGATTATAGTACTGTTCATCCAGTCCTTGGCGCACATTCATCACTGATTGCATGCCGACAAGCAACAGAGACATGAGTATAACTGAACTCATTAGTACCGTTGGCAGTGCAAAACCGAATCGTGACTGTTTCATATAGATGTTCTTTTGTTAATAATACCATAACCGTCAAGCGGTACGAACCCCCAACATCTAGCTCCTGCATCTGCTATACTGCTATTGTACCGAAATGCCATATTTAGTATACTTTATATAGTAATAGGAGGAGCTTATGGCCCAAGAAACAACCCCAAAAGTCATCGTCTATAGCACGAGCTGGTGCGCATTCTGCCACACCGAAATGCAGTGGCTCGACAAGCTTGGCATTGCCTACACCGCAAAGGACATCGAAGCCGACAAAGAGGCATATGAAGAACTAATGAACAAAAGCGGTGGAAACTACCAGGGAGTACCTGTCACGGATATCGCCGGCGACCTCGTCCTCGGGTTCGACCGCCCAAAAATTCAATCGACACTTGACGCGCACGGCATTAAGCCAGCGACCGTCTAATACGATCACTCTATGCAAATACTCGCCGCTCTAGCGGCGAGTATTTTATATCTTGACTACTTCGCCGCCAATGGCATCTTGGAAGTAGCCATCGTGACTTACGTAGAGGATTGCACCACTGTATTTTTGCAGTGCACCTTCAAGCTCTTCGATACTTGGTAAATCAAGGTGGTTCGTCGGTTCGTCGAGTACTAGCAGCTGCGGATCATTCGCCAGCATACTAATCACCTGAAAGCGAGCTTTCTGACCACCACTCAAATTCTTCAATGGGATTTTTGCATCGCCTTCATCGAACAAGTAGTCATGCAGAAGCCCGCGAATTTTCGTTGTGCTAATCGACAAATCACGGTCAAGATACATCCGTTCAATAGCATCACCAAGCGTCATGTCGAAGTACTTCGGCGACACCTCTTGCTCATACACGCCGACACGAACATTCGGGTCAAGTGAAAGCTCACCTTCGAAAATCGTCGTCTCATTCGAGCCGAGTAGCGTCTTGATCAGCGTCGTTTTACCGGCGCCATTCCGTCCACGCAACTCTACGGCTTCGCCTTCACGAAGGTCAATATTCACCCCAGAAAAGAGCGGGGAAGCATACCCAATACTCACATTGCTTGCGCGCACCAAAATATGCTTACTGCGGCTTTCGTCAGATTTCATATTCATCCGAATATTACGCGCTTTAAACTTGTCGTACTGGCTTGCAACTTTATAATTCAGGTTCTCAGCCGACTCTTTATCAATCCAGAATGTCGGCTTTTCCTTCGCCTGAAGCTCCGCTAGTTCCGCACGAGACTGCTCTTCGAGCCGCTTAAACTTCTGAATCGTGCCAGGATTACGCGATTTTTCTTTTAGCCGTTGATAATCCAGTACTTTCACCTTCAGGTTGGCAATGCGCTTTTCTATCATTTCAAATTCATTCATGCTTGCACCGGTACTAACGGCATTTTGTTTCAAATACGCGTCATAGTTACCCTTGTAGCTAACACTGCCGCCATCTTTCAACTCTACGATACGATCGACTTCTTTTAGTACGTCACGGTCGTGCGTAATAACTAAAATGGCTTCTTTGGCATTCTGCATCCAGTCGATAAACTGTGCCTTCGCAACGAAATCCATGTGGTTCGTTGGTTCGTCGACCAGCGCTAGCTGCGCCTGCGAATGCATGATCTTAATGACCTCAACCAAGCGTTTCTGGCCACCAGAAAGGGTGGCAAACGCCTGATGAGCGAGGCCGGCAAGCTGGAAATTATCAAGCTCACGCTCAATCTGTTCTTCGATCTGATAAAATCCTTTTTGATCGAACCGCTCAAGCGCTTCGCTGTATTCTGTGATTTTTTTCATGTCATCACCCATAGTTTCCGGGTACGTGGTAATGATATGGCTAAGCTCGGCATACTCGGGAAGGCCCGCTAGAACATATTGCAGTACCGTTTGCTCGCCAATGCCGTGATGCTCCTGCGCCGTTGCAACGACGACCGTACCGCGGCGAT
>JALRDG010000037.1 GCA_023257055.1 Candidatus Saccharimonadia bacterium
CTGTTGGCCCCAACACTTGGAACAATTGGAAAGCGGTTCTGATCCGGGCGCTCTATCGGCAGACCCGCCGCGCGTTAGAGAATGGAGTGTGGCGTCCGCCTTCGTCCTTTTTAAGGATGTACACGTCAGCGTCGAATTCAGTGTGTGGAGTGATCGTACCTGGCTTGGCAAGAACCTGACCACGTTCGATTTGTTCACGCTCGATACCGCGAAGCAGAAGTCCGGCGTTGTCACCAGCTTGACCTTGGTCAAGGTTCTTCTTGAATGCTTCGATACCAGTAACGACTGAGTTCTGTGAAGCCTTGATACCAACGATCTCAACTGGGTCGTTTAGCTTAACGATACCTTGCTCGATACGACCAGTAGCAACCGTACCACGTCCCTTGATTGAGAAAACATCCTCAATAGGCATAAGGAATGGCTTGTCCATGTCGCGAGTTGGCTCAGGAATGTAGCTATCCATAGCAGCAACCAGTTCCATGACAGCGTCTTCGTACTTTTCTTCGCCTTCAAGAGCCTTAAGTGCAGAACCCTTGATAACTGGAGCGTTGTCGCCATCGAAACCGTTGTTCGTAAGTAGTTCACGAACGTCCATTTCAACGAGTTCAACAAGCTCTTCGTCAGCCATGTCCATCTTGTTAAGGAAGACAACGATCTTTGGCACACCAACCTGCTTTGCAAGAAGTACGTGCTCACGAGTCTGTGGCATTGGGCCGTCAGCTGCTGATACTACAAGTACAGCACCGTCAACCTGTGCAGCACCGGTGATCATGTTCTTAACGTAGTCGGCGTGACCAGGCATGTCGACGTGTGCGTAGTGACGAATCTCTGATTCGTATTCCTGGTGTGAAGAAGCGATGGTGATACCACGAGCTTTTTCTTCTGGTGCGTTGTCAATGTCTTCGTAGTTACGAGGTTTGTTGACGTCGCTTGGGAGACGCTTAGCAAGTACGTGAGTAATTGCAGCGGTCAGGGTTGTCTTACCGTGGTCGACGTGGCCCATAGTACCAACGTTGACGTGCGGCTTGCTTCGATCGAAATCTGCCATTTGGGATTATATCTCCTTTAATTATATATTCGCGGGGGGTCTATCCATACGAAAAGACTCCACGGCGTATAGATGTATTATACACATTTATTTACGACCGGTAAAGGGTATACCCCGCTTTCACCATAGCGGAAAAAAGTTGCAGGTTATACAGAATACCGGTGTTCGATTTCATGACCCAGCTCTTCGTCTACGATGCCGCGCTGCTGAAGAAAGTTTACTGCCCTAACGCCACTGGCATTCAGTGACCGACCAGCCAATTCTTTGATATACACCGCAAGCTCGGTTGGATGCTCAGCAAGCACCGCATCGGTCTTTTCGGCAGCTGCCTGTTTGAACTTGTCGTATAGGCTAATTACCTTTTGATATACCTCTGGCATGAATACTGGCTCGCCATATTGGGTTTGCATTTCATCCAGTGTCTTTATAGCCTTACGCGAGATGATCATCTGTGCACGATAATATTGTAGCTGCTGCTGCAAGTGCGTATCACCCTTACGACGATCGATCGGCACATGCAATACGTCAACGATCCGATCAAATATATCCTTACGGTCACGGTACAGAGATGGATTAATGTTGTCGAGCTGCGCATGTTCGATTTTTTCACACTGCAGAGTCAACTTACCTTTTATCTTTCGATAGACCTTCTCCGACACCTCTTCGTTAACATAGAGTTCCTTTAGATAGTGCTCTTCGATATCAAGCGCCGTCATACGCAGAGACTGTTCGAGTAGCTTCTGTCCATATTTCTGGCGAAGCTTTTCGCGATTGAACAGTGCACGCTGGTAACTCGCCTCAATAGACTCCTTCAGTTCCTTATATTCGGATTCACGAACAAACCCACGCGTTTTCTGAATTTGGAATCGGTTCTTTTCCGTTAAAAGGTAGTAAATGGCAAGATCTGCTTCATGTGCTTGATCAAGCAGCGGCGGCGTATCAAGCTTGTAGTGGCGAATCATCGGCCCAATTGTCAGTGCCTTTACGAATAGCGTCGCAAGAATACATCCAATCGTTAGCGCCAGGATGAAATCACGCGGCGAGTAATCAAGTGCCCATCCGGCCACAGTAAAGTTTTCCGGAATCATCATAACGATAATGATTGCCAACGCGCCACGCAAGCTCCCCCATGCAAGCAGCCGACGCCACGTCGCAGGAATATTAGCCTCAAGATGCGTAAAATTCAGCGGCACGACAACACTATATACCGCTATGATTCGAGCGGTCGCAACAACAAGGATCGTAAAGATAATCGGCACCCATAACTCGCCAAGATCCACATTTGTCGAGGCAAATAGGATACCTGCCAGAATAAACACCAGTGAGTTAGCGACGAATGCCAGGTGTTCGATAGATTTGCCAAGGTACGTATCTGTACGTGGCGACAGGATATGACGAGCATAATTTCCCAGGAATAATGAGGAAATGGTCGTTGCAATGATTGGCGAAACATGAATATCCAAGCCGAACAGCCCATGGTGTGAGATCGTTTCACTAATAATAAATACGAGATGCGCCGAAATCATCAAAAGCGTGACCGATACGAACTCGTTGGCTTTTGTTCGTCGCAGTGCGCGCGAAAACACCGCTGCCATCAGTAGGCCGACGACAATACCAAATACGACCATAGAGATAAACATGCCAATTCCTTCGATAACGGTACTCGCACCGTGGAACCCATCTTCAGCGACCGCCAGGATAACAAGGAATAACGCCACGGCTGTTCCATCATTAAATAAGCTTTCTCCTTCGAAAATAAGTGAAAGACGCTTCGGTGCGCCATACTCCTTAAAGAGCGCTAATACGGCTACTGGGTCTGTCGATGAGATAATTGCTCCGAATAACAATGCAATAATGAATGGAATTTCAATCCCAATTAGTGGCATACCGTAGAAGAGCGCGACAGCAATTAGCGCCGTCGATATAGTCAGTCCAACGATTGCAAGCAGCGTAATTGACCACGCACTGTCGACCATGCGACGAATACGCATATTAAATGCCGATTCAAAGATAAGGATCGGCAGGAAGATATAGAACAGTAGCTCTGGCGTAAGAACTAGGTCATCAAGAAAACCGAAATACGGCGAAAGTGCCGGCAACTGCACGACAGGAACCAGCAGCAAGCCGATCACGACGAGCAGGACCGTGTATGGAATTTTTATTCGTTTTGCCAAGAAGTATGCGCCAGACGCAATGGCAAGCAGCGTGAATAACGCCAATGTCGCAGTAAGACTCATTGATGCCCCCTAAGTATTATTAAAACCTTTGCTTAGTATACTCCTGTCGCTTTTAGTCCTGCAATGTTTTTACAAAAAAGCGTTTGCGAGTTTTGTATTTTTTACGGCATTTTTATCGTACGCATTTGAAACCGTAAGTGCTATGCTAATAAACAGTAGTAATATGTCCGTCATGGCCGACGAACAGTACGACATTCTATCCCATGAACCACATGGGCATTATTGACCCATGCAACCACAAGCGTTATTATCAATCTTGTGTGTTTTTCCATGTGAGGTGGAAGTACACATAAAGGAGGATAGAAAAATATGAAAAACGTCGCTCTATTTGCGGCCGTCATCTCCGCAGCAGTCGGTATTATTGCCGGGCCGATCGCCCCAACTGCTGCCGCAGAAGAAAAACAGGTGAAAGAAAATACCGTAAAGGTACAGCCTGGTGATTCGCTCAGTTCCATTGCACAAGCGAAAGCAACCACCTACCAACGCCTTTTTGACGCCAACACGTTCATCGAACACCCTGACGTCATTCACCCAGGAGACGAAGTGCGCATTCCAGCTGCAGACGAGCAGCTTGCCAATCGCCCACTCCCACAGCCACCAGTTGCTACCGCCCAGGCACCGGCAGTAGCAACACCAGCACCGCAGGCAGTGGCACCGCAAGCCTACGCTGCGCCAGTACCAGCACAACCGCAGACAAATGTCGCACCACAGGCATCTGCAAGTACAGGCGGTAGCGTATGGGATCAGCTCGCTCAATGTGAGTCCGGCGGTAATTGGTCAATCAATACTGGCAATGGATACTACGGCGGCCTACAGTTCAGCCAATCAAGCTGGAACGCAGCCGGCGGTAGCGGCTCGCCAGCAAACGCTAGCCGAGAAGAACAAATCCGTGTCGCCGAAAACCTCAAGTCCATGCAGGGCTGGGGCGCCTGGCCTGCATGTAGTGCAAAACTCGGCCTACGATAATAACTTACTAATCAATTAGTTGCTCCTTCCTCACAAGAAATATCCGCGCAGTACCTGGCGCGGTTTTTCTTATATCAAAAGAAAAACACCCCGACCACTGCAAGCGTGGCCGGGGTGAACTCATTCGAAGTTTATTCGTTGGCAGGACTCTCATCCGGATCAAAATGACGATCGACGAAATTTTGAGGACCATGAGGCTCATGTGGCATGCGAGCGTAAGGAACATTCCCCTTGCTCTCCCCATCCGTTTGAAGAACATAGTGCCCGTGATGGTCGCCGTCCGGAGAACCGTCACCACCAAAGAAAAACTGTACAACAGAGCCCTGCTGTTTTACCACCATATTATCGTGGTACTGTGCAGGGATACTGGCTTGTCGAGCTAGCTCACGATGTAAGTCAGA
Organism: Candidatus Saccharimonadia bacterium; assembly: GCA_023257055.1. Lineage (GTDB taxonomy): Bacteria > Patescibacteriota > Saccharimonadia > Saccharimonadales > Saccharimonadaceae > JALRDG01. The sequence continues at coordinate 4,653 of JALRDG010000037.1, forward strand.
CCGAAGTTTGATATACGCCGTTCGCTCATGATTGAACCGCCGCTTCGCTTGCAAAAATGCTCGCTTCGCATCAGCATGCTCATCTTTCTTGGCAAGCAACTTACGCTCAAGTGCATTCAATGCATTTTCTATATGCTCTCGCTTGCGGACCGTTTCGTTATAAAGGCTTCTTGCTTTCCCCTTGTTTTTTGTACGGTTGCCTTTAAGCGCCCTGTAGGCCTTCTCTTCGTCTCGTACGATCTTGTCAAGCTCGCTGATCTTCTGAGCGATCTGGGGCTCAAGCTTCTCGCGTACGTACTTATAGCTTCGCCACGCTTTCTTTTTTTCGTCGATAGCGACTAGGAAGGCACGGAATGCCTCGTCCTGTTCAAGACGCTTGCGCGCCAGGTCGTTAGAGCCATGTTGCATCTACCTCACCAACTTTTTCAAAGAGCAACTTTACACGTCTGTGCTTTTATATTGTACAAGATTTTTGATATTAAACAAATTTTTCACGGCCGCCATGAACCTGTTTATTGCATATGATTGATTGACAAAAGATAAGTTATATTATAATATGTATATATGTCAATGGAAAACAAACCATTTACCCTAGCGGACTTGACCGAGCTCGAGATGCCGTCCGTCATTATGATGGCCGGCGTACCAGGCAGCGGAAAGTCTTACATTGCCGAACAGCTATCGACTATGCTTGAACACCCCGTCCTATCGGCGGATGCTATTCGTGAAGAACTTACAGGCAACCAACTGGATAACAGTATTAACACTGAAGCATGGCACATTCTTCACGATCGAGCCGCTACACTCATTGCCGACCAGTACTCAGTTATCATTGATGCCACTCACGCTGAACAGCAGCTTCGCAGAGATGAAATTTCACTGTACCGCTCTATGGGTGCACGTGCTGTCGTCTGCGTTGAAATACAGACTCCGTACGACACGCTCATTGCTCGCAACCAATCACGCGACAAATTTGTTCCCATCCACGCGATCGACCGCATACGCCGCAATCTTCGCCAATATCCGCCGTCGACTGAAGACGGATTCGACGGCGTAGCACGTATTGCCAATTAACTGATTATTCGTCGTATTCGAGCGACTTGATCGCCGGTAAAGCTCTACTCGTTATACCCTGCAGATCGCCATACATTCCGATAGTGTTATCTATTACGGCACGGATAGCTTTCTCCTGATGCGACCATCGCAGTGCCGCGGCACGCTTTTCTTTTTCTATTTCAGCCTGGAGCGTTCCATAGTTTTCTACAATTGCCTCAACACGATGCCGAAATTCTGGTCCTACCAAGAATTGGTACAGCGCCTCCATTTTAGCGTCTTTCCCTTCGTTATTTTTATGTGCGGTATCTACCTGCAGGATCGTACTTCGAAGAGCAACAGCCAACGTCGGCGCCAGGCTTGGCTTTACCGCCCAAACATTACCCTCGATATGCTTCATATCGCCAAACTCAGCTGGCATTTGCTGTGAAACGATAATGCCGATATTTGCCCCAGCCTCTCGAATATCCTGCTTGAATTTCGCCACCCATGCCGGCTGCCACTTACCGTTCTTCGTTTCCCAAAGAAGCAATCCACACGACTGCATTCCTTGACTGCGTACTGTCTGCGCAATGTCGGCACCACGCTGACCTTTCTTTACTTCGGTAATTTCATCAAGCGGAAACTCCTCACGTAGACGATTCTCTAAGTCGAGCTCAAGTACTTCGCCCTGATTTTGCTGCGAACCCTGTGCGGCCTTTCGTTGCGCTTCGTCGAGTGAGCGTTGCATGTCGGTGATCTTTTTCTCTGCCTCGAGCATCTTTAAGCGATACTTCTCATCAGCCGTTTTTGCCACTTCGTCGCGAATCTTTTCTTCATCTTCGGCAAGCTTCTTCTGTGCTTCGAGTTCAGCATTCTGTCGCGCGCGCTTTTCTTCACGCAAGCTATCCATCAATTCTTTTAACTGGCCACGCAACTCCTGGTTGGACTGTTTTTCAGCTTTTGCATCGTCACGCAAATTCTGAATCAGCATTTCCTGTTCGTTCGCTTTCTTGCGAGCATCGTTTTCCAGCTGCATCTTCAGCTTTTCACGTTCCATCTCAAGCTCATGTTTGGCTTTTTCTGCTATGAGTTCTTTTTGATTAGTGATTTGCGTACGGGCACTTTCTTCGAGCCGACGCTTGTCGTCTTCAAACTTTTTCAATGCATCGGCACGCACGCGTGCCATCTCTTCTTCATGTTTTTTATGTTCGGCCGCAAGAACGCGCGCCTCGATTTGCCCTTCGAGCGCTTTGTCTATTTCTATCCCCGTGCCGCAAGTGCTGCAAGTAATCATGTTCATCCTTCTAGTATACCTTTTATCGCCAAGCAGTTATACTTATGAGATGATACAAAGCTTCGCCATCACCTCTATCGGCCGCCTTACCGATACTTACGCACTACCGAACGGCCTTCCAAAGGGCGTAAAGCCTTCCGAACACACTAAACCGGCTCAGGTGCTGCCTGTCATTATTGCGGACGGCAATGGTCGTCGCATCGAACACATGAAGTGGGGCTTTTTCACGGTCGGCGCTAAAGATGCGAACTCTGTTTTTCGATATAAAACCTTTAATGTCCGTTCCGAGGATGTGTTTAAGAAGCCAATGTTCGAAAAGGCTATCCGGTCGCAACGCTGTATCGTTCCGGTTGACGGCTTTTACTACACTGCAAGTGGAAAGCCCTCTACCGGCACCCACTACGTTACATCGCACGACGGGTCACTTCTATCGCTAGCTGGCGTATACAGTAGCTGGGTCGACACGGAAGGCAAAGAATGGAACATGTTCTCCATCGTTACCACGACGGCCAACAAAGACATGCGCACCATCGATAATCGCATGCCGGTAATCTTACCGAAAGATAAAGAAACTTTATGGCTCGATAGTTCTGTCAGTGACATGACCGACCTGTACGATATGATGCGTCCGTACACACCAGGACTGTTAAAGATTGAGTCTGCCAAATAATTCATGAACAATCTCAAACAGTACGGCTGGTCTGATCGATTGACGGAGGCGTGGAATGCATCTAATTTCCCTCATGGCTATCTCCCGGCACGAATTACTGCCGATTTTGGGCGTAAATACACTGTCGTAACTCCCGATCAACAGACCGCAACGCTCGCAGGAACACTGACACACTCACTCACTTCGACAGACATGCCGAAAGTCGGCGACTGGGTAGCAATAGAACAAACTGATGGCCGTCATGTCATTCAAGCCGTCCTGCCACGCAAAACAGAAATTGTTCGTGGACACATCGGCCGAATTCAGACAAAGCAAGTCGTTGCAGCCAACATCGATATCGCATTTGTCATGCAGGCGTTAAATAACGACTACAGTCTCGAACGATTGGAGCGATACATTTTCCAGCTTTCGCAGCAAAATATTATACCGATCGTACTGCTCAATAAGGCCGACAAAAGCAGCGAGAACGTGGAGCGCCAACAGGAAGTTAAGAGCCTTGGCGTGGAGTGTCACATTATCAGTGCTTTGCATGACACAGATGTTTCCGTAGTAGAAGCCCACATTACGCCTGACAGCACTGCTGTCATCATGGGGTCGTCTGGCGCTGGAAAATCCACGCTTACCAATCGCCTTCTTGGTAGCGATACTCAAGCGACAGCTGCGGTTCGTAAGCAAGACGGCAAGGGTCGCCATACTACTATCCACCGTGAACTTTTTTTACTTCCTAGCGGCGGCATGCTCGTTGACACGCCGGGTATTCGTGAGCTGCAGCTCTGGGGATCTGTTGCCGACCTTCATGAAGTATTCGACGATATTAAAGAGGCCATTGATGCGTGCAAATTTACCAACTGTACTCACGGTAGCGAACCGGGCTGCGTTGTGCAGGCACGACTACGGGACGGCACGCTGGATGCACGTCGCTATCGCACGTATACAAACTTCGTCAATGAGCTGAAATCTTTACAAGATTACAGTGGCCTTATCGCTGAACGTCGCGCCATGCAATCAAAGGCCACCGCGAAACGTCGCCAAGCCAGGCAACTTCGTTACAGTCAAGACAAAGACGACTACACCGTATAACAACCCCCTTATGATTTGCCTCTGGGGTGAGCTACCCTATACTTATACCTAGCTGTCGTGATTTCACGGCGGTGTTCTTTAAGAAACAACTATCTAGATAGAAGGTTTAGCCGTGAAGCAACTGCCTTTTTACGACGCGCCGACTTTTCCGCTCGTTCCGCTTTCGAAGAACGCAAATGACACCGTCCACATGACGGAAATCGTTTCGTTTCTTAAGTGGATCCTAACAAGAGACAAACTTGAAATTGCCAATTACCTTGGCGAAATCAAGGATGAATCGTTTTTCATGGTAGCAGCTACCGGCCTCGGCAAGACCGTTGGTGTACCGGTGCATGTACTGATTCGTCAGATTCAGCGTACCGGAATGTATGCCGACCCTCATCCGAAGGTATGGATCGTTGAGCCGCGTATTCCCATTGCCACCGAGCAAGAAGAATACATGAATCAACTCTGGGCCGAGTACTGCCTGAAACACAGTCGCACGAAGCGTCGCAGGCCGCCGCTTTTTGGATGCCGAACATCGACGCTCAAGAAAAATCTGGATGCCCCGATTCAGTTCGTGACAACCGGTATTTTCGAGCTGCAGGCGACACATGGCCAGCTAGACCCACTACAGGATCGAGTCGTTATCGACGAGGCCCACGTAACGGTCGAGCAGAACCATGGCGTCGAATTTGCTATCGCGCTTGCCCACAAGGCAGGCGTGACGGTCGACTATATGTCCGCTACGGTCGATACGACCGGCCTGCAAGAAGATTTGCATGTCGAGAATATCATTCGGGCAGACAAGAGCCGCAACATCATCTGGAAAACCAACCTTCAGAGCACACTCGACGAATCACTCGTCGAAATGGTCGAGAAGACACTGGTTTCGCCGGATAGAAACAGTCGGTTCTTCCCGGACAATGAATACAAGAATGCCGACAAAGTTATTGAGTCGGCTCTCTCGCCCGGAAGATCGCACGGTATGCTTATCGTCGTGAACTCGTTCAACGGCGAAGCTAGCGACATCAGGAAATACAGCAAGAAAATCCAGAAGGCGTTCCCGAATCTACCGGTACTGCACCTTGCGAGCGATGTCGTTCGCAGCGCGCGGCACCAGGCAGAGTTCAGGAACACCCTACGGTCTATCGAGCAACGCCAGCAAAACTACGTTATTCTTTCGACCAGCGTTGTCGAAATGGGAATTACCTTCCCTACCCTCGACTACCTTGTGACGATGGATTCCGGCTACGACCAAGAGACCATTGGCGACGTCACCTTTCCGGTGATTGCGCCGCTCGGTGTCAACTCGCTCTTGCAGCGAATTGGTCGTGTCGGCCGTAAACAGCCGGGCATCGCGTATATTTCAAGCGAGGTCGGTGCCGATTATTCGTCGCTCGAAGATAAAGACCTCAACAGAGGGGCTTTGTCGTACGAGCCAATTCGGTACCCACTCTTGAGCGCTTCGCTGATGCCACTGGCGTTCCATGCGGTACAATATGGTATCACCGATATTGACGCATGGCTACGCGAACTACAGCTGCCATCGAAAATCCAAGAAAGCACCGACAGAATGGAGTATTTCCACGAACAAATCGAAAAGCTCGAACAGCTTGGCATTGCGAAGAACGGTCAGCTGACCGAACTTGGCAAGAATATGAGCCAATGGATTGGTCGGGCTGATATCGCCTACGCCACGCATTTACAGCGTCGATTTATCGAAGGTGCATCGTACGAAGAAGTGTTGTTTTGGATCGTCGCAACAGCACTCAGCAACACATCGGCCGCCAGCTTGAAGGCGCAGCACAGCTACTTTGTCGATTACAACGGCGAATATAGCCAGCTCGCCAATCGCATCGATATTTGGTCGGGTACTCGGCAAGAAGATATTGCGGTATTTAAAGCAATCGCTACTGCCAATCAATCTTTCCCTGGGTACCTGTGGCAACCAAAGTTGCGAAACAGCCTTACCGAACGGCGATTCAGAAATTGGGCTAGCTGGTCCGGTATCGACGCCCGTAAGTTAACGCGCGCCGCCCAAGCAATTACCGACACCATGAAACTGTTTGTCAGAATCAATGCAAAGGACGAAAACGGCGAAAAAAACGAGGAGTTCATTAAGCTCTTTCGGGGAGTAACACCCCTGCCTGAGCGAATTCGATGGAACGAAGTCTATGCAAAAATTGATACGGATGTTCTTGAGCGCGAGCTTTCTGAACTATCCGGATCAACTCGCATACTCATTACGCGCGAAGACAAAACCGGGCCTTTCCAATGGAAGGACGAGAAGCACGGCCATGAAGGGCTCATCGGTCAAGATGATACTCCTATTAAGCTCGTGACTGACGCTGTATATACTGCACGCGTCGTACCTTCGCGAGAAAGCAAATCGGCAGAAGCATCGTGGAGGTTGACAAGTCTCGGATATCTGCATGCGGCCGAAAAGTCAACGACACAGCCGACAAAAGCTCCCTGGGCGAATAAAGTCGAACTGTCGTCACCTACTCCGGCTCCAGTTACTACGCCGGCACCAACGCCAGCGTCACCGCCTAGGCCAAACGTAGTCATACACAACACGCCTCCATCCGCTCCGAAAAAGAAGAGCTTCTGGGGTAAGTTGTTTGGCCTGTAAGTAAATCCACCCGTATGCCGTGGGCAGTCAGTAAGCCTGATTGCCCACGGCATCCTCTGAGAGGACAGTACGATGGCTAGAGTGGAACACCCGTGGGAGTGCAAGATGATGGGCCACGAAGGCGGAGACCGTATATTTTATGCGGCCCCACCATCATGGTTCGATGACCCCGCCAGAGGTAAAAAAATGTCCTATCCTAATAAGTGCACAGCGTGCAAAGAGTGGATTGAAGCTCAGACCGACGAAGTTCGTGCTTGTAGCTGTGGTGCTGCAATTCGTATCACCGCAGGACGCAAGAGGAGCATCTTCAAGCGCGTCGGCCCTTATGAGCCGATTACGGAATGCCAGGACTGCAGCGAGGGGCGACGTCAGCCGAAAGGCACGAAAAAGCGACCCGACAGAGAAAAGCGCAAAGAAGAGAAGCAGCCGGAAAAAAAGATCAATACGTTTAAGGATCTTAAGCCGGGCAATGCGGGCATGTCACGTCGCGTAGTGACCTCTGTAAATTTCTATCGTGGTAAGAAAATGACCAATGATAAAAATAACCAGGAGGAGACTTGGCTCGTCCATCTCGAGCATCACATTCCCGGCTCAGAACACGACTGGACAAGTCCACGTACGCAAGCCGCTTTAGGCCTGTCAGGTAAAACAAGTCCAACAAGTCTCGTAGGATACGGAGCGTCTGGCGAAGAGCTGCTCGAGCAAGTTAGCCTTTACGCCGCTTCGACCGATACATCTACGGTTCGTGACTATACTGTAGATACCACTAAGGTGGCGAGGGTAACTTTTACGGGAGACGAAAGCATGCTAGAGCTATCTATTCTAGCTCTTAGTAAAACGTCCGATGACTGCTACGTCATAACGAGTTACGACAGCCTTACTGCTGCAGATATTGAGCAGAACGGCTGGTATAAGTCGCTTCGTTAGTAAATTTGTGGTATAACTAACTCAAAGGAGTAGTCATGAATAGCAGCAGGCCAGATCCGTTTGGTGATTGGCGCGACCAGCATCCCCATGCATCGCTCAGTCGAGAAACAAACCAAAGAATTAGCCAGTGGCTTGAAGTCTCTCATGCAATGCTTAATGCCTTCGATCAGTTCGAAGACGAGATTGAGCCGTGGCTAAAAGGCAAGAGTAAAGACGAACCTGATCTCGTGGAGTTCATTTCACGGTACGGTTTCATCATTGAAGTGACTGGCAATTGGACAGAGCTTCCTATTGACATCCCCGAGAATGAAGTAGAACATTGGGATAAGCACAGCTCACTCGTTGTTACTATGGAACAGCTCGAGGATTGGCGCGCTGCCGTTAGTGGCAGTGCCATACAGATGCTGCAAATCAATACGGAGCTCACTATCAGCACCATCAAGAAGCAGCTGCATGCACGGTATGAAGCACTTGCCGAGCAGGCTTTGCGACCACTTCGCGACTTTACGCCGAAACAATGGTCGGATATTGGCTGGCTCGAAGACGGTGCCGTCGAAGAAAGGCGTCAGCTTGATGTCATTTTCAAGCTGTTCGAAAGTCTACATTGCTTTGAACAAGGCATTGAAATGCTTCGTATGATTACAATTACCGAAGATGACCCAGACTTCGACCTTCCAAACAAAGCATTCTATGAAGCGCTGGTTTCTATCGACAGTCAGACGCTCATGGAAGCTCTGCACCTAGCGGAACCGAAGCTAAAGGAAATTCTGGCGCTTTGGTCGACGACAGTAATGCAGTATCATGGCAGTGTATTCTACCAGGAAGACGAGAATGCCCCAGATACCTTCTGGTGGCGACACTGGAAGCAGGCCGCCGGGCGCAAGTCGCCCAGCAAGCGCTCAGGCAATCAGAATCGGCGTGTGCGTAAATAAACCTCTCTAGATAGGAGTTAACTCTTAAAGACCAGCCCGTCGGCATATACCGGCGGGCTTTTCTCTTGGGAAACTGCTATACTTTATACATAACCGCTTAAAACATACAGGAATATACATACGAATGAAATGGTGGCCATTTTCACGCCGACAGCAAAGTGCCGACGAACCTGAACTCACGAATGCCTACCCGCAATTTGAAAAGTTCGGCGAAAACCTTACACCGAATCTCCGGGCGCTTCGACTTACCATGACGGCAGCTGACATGCTCCTTTCAATGGGCGTCTCCGCTAACAGCGTTGTTGCTATGGCGCTAGATATCACGGAAACATACTGCAAACGTCCCGTGCACGTTGATATCAGCTCGAATCTGCTTATGCTATCGCAACTTCGAGGCATTGATAAGGAGCCACTGACGCTATTTCGCCCAGTTGTCCCGCGCGACATTAATAATATGACGATTCGTTCAGTACAACGCTTAATCCGCCACATCAGAGAAGGTCGATTAACACTCGACCAAGCCGAAGAAGAGCTGGATAAAATTATTAAGAGCCCGACCAGCTACCCATGGTGGCTCGTTATGTTCGGTAACGCCAGCGTTACTGCCGGCGTTGCTCTTATGTTCACGACATCTTGGAGAGTCATCTTAACGACATTTTGTA
>JALRDG010000055.1 GCA_023257055.1 Candidatus Saccharimonadia bacterium
TGACGCCGAAACAGAAGATGGAGCGGGCAATCATCGGTATCAAAAAAGAGTTTGAGGAGCGGCTCGAATGGTTTGAAAAACACGACAAGTTGCTCGAGGCTCAGCGACTTAGCCAACGTACAAAGTATGATATTGAGATGCTGGAAGAAACCGGATTTGTAAAGGGAATTGAAAATTATTCACGATATTTAACAAATCGTGAACCCGGCGAACAACCAGCTACGTTGCTCGATTATTTCCCGGATGACTTTCTGCTGCTTGTCGACGAAAGCCATATGACATTGCCGCAGGTGCGCGGTATGTATAACGGCGACCGCGCCCGCAAGGAAGTACTCGTCGAGCACGGATTTCGTCTGCCAAGCGCAATGGATAACCGTCCGCTGATGTTCGATGAGTTTAACCGGCATATCAATCAGGTGATTTACGTCTCTGCTACGCCGAGTGAGTACGAGCTGACACATAGTCCTGAGCCTGCGCAGCAGGTGATTCGACCGACTGGGCTGCTCGATCCTGTCATTCAAGTCCGTCCGAGTAAAGGGCAGATAGACGATCTTGTGCATGAGATTAAGTTGCGGCGCGAGAGAGGTGAACGCGTTTTGGTGACGACGTTGACGAAGCGCATGGCTGAAGATCTTACACAGTATTTGCTCGAAATAGATGTCAAGACGGCGTATATTCACAGCGAAGTCGATACGTTGGAGCGTGGTGATATTCTGCGTGATTTACGCATGGGTACGTACGATGTTCTAGTAGGAATTAATCTGCTCCGTGAGGGACTTGATCTTCCTGAGGTGAGCATGGTGGCAATTATCGATGCCGATAAAGAGGGCTTCTTGCGTTCAGAAAGCGCACTTATTCAGACGGTCGGGCGTGCCGCTCGCCACGAACAGGGTACGGTAATCATGTATGCCGATACGATAACACGATCAATGAAAGCGGCTATTGACGAGACACAGCGTCGCCGCGAGATTCAGGAGGCATACAACACCGAGCATGGCATTACGCCTCGCAGCGTCGCTAAAGAAATCGGCGAAGGGCTTCGTGCGATCATCCCGCAAAAAGAGGATACCAGCAAGAAACTTGATCTTAAGAAGATTCCGAAAGATGAATACAAGTCCCTTGTCCGTGACCTATCGGCGCAGATGGAGCTTGCCAGTGCCAACCTTGAGTTTGAACGTGCTGCCGAATTGCGCGATACTATTGCTGAAATAAAAGCTAAAATGTAATTAAAGATGAAATCGGAACTTTCAATTTCTAGCTGGAATATAAATAAGGCGTTGAGTCTCGACGATGAGTGTGGTGCCGCAAGGCGTGAAGGTGTCTATGAATATGTAATGCGGCACCCGTATGATGTACATATATTTATCGAAGCCTACGGTAATTCCGACGAAGAGCTTCCCGAAGACGTGCGTCGCCATTTCGAAGATATGGGGTATGAAGTTGGTGACTGTCCGCATCATGATTCGGAGCGAGAAGCTGATGACCCGACAGTTCAGAAGGGTATCGTGTATTTGTCGCGAGTCGGAGCAGTGCAGTCCACTGTTGTGAATTTCGATGGGAAACGCGACATGCCGCTACTAAGCCTTGAGCGTCCAAATGGAGGAAAAAGCCAAATTTTGGCCGTACATTTGGATGATCGTACAGAGTATGCCCGCTGGATTCAGGTGCGGAGTATTATAGATAATTTTCGTGATTGTTCGGACAACCTGATTATCGCCGGAGACTTTAATTCTATGCCAAAAGACAGCAGGGTGGCACGAGCCCTTCGCTCGGCCGACTTTGCGCACCTAGCGATGACGCAGCGCGATGGTCGGGTGGCAAGTTTGCTGCAACGGTCTGGGCAAATGGCTATCGGTGGGGCGTACCAGGCTCTGACGAGTGAACTGAACTTAACGGATGCTGACCCTAATTTCCAGCCGACGATTACGATTCGCCAAAAAGGCTTTCGTATGCCAGAATCAGTATCACAAATTTTAGAAAGTGCCGGTGTTAATTTGGAGGGTGGAATCTTTAAGCTGGACCACTTTCTCGCAGGCGGCGACTATGCGATAAAAAAATTTGAAGTTGAGGATGTTGCCGGAAAAGTGTCCGACCATCTTGCTATCCGCGCAGTCTATCAGTATCTACAGAAGAATTAAATAAAATAAAGCATATGACACCTTCGGTTCGCTTAGCTATCTGGAATGTAGAACGACGCCTGGCGCTGTCGCCCGGTGATGCGCCTCGTAGTACGCCGGGGTGTATCATAACGGAACTATTGCTGCTTCAGGCAGATATTATTTTCATTCCGGAGTCGCATAATTTGCCAGAACTACCGAAAAAGATTCGTCGCCAGTTCGAAGCGGTGGGGTATACGGTATACGAGTGTGCCTACGATGACCCAGCACGTGTAAAAATAGAGCCAGACGTAGCAACACATTCAATGTTTTTAACAAAGTTTCCACTTGAAACGGCAAAGAAGTATCGATATGATCGACATCGCAGCCTGCCGACCATCCGCGTAAGGATAGATGACATTACGACACTTACACTAGTTGGTATTCACCTTGATGATCGGTCCGAG
>JALRDG010000068.1 GCA_023257055.1 Candidatus Saccharimonadia bacterium
GAATGTTATAAACCCAATGGAAATGATTGCCGAATACGGTTCAGACGCTCTTCGCCTTGGTATTACCGCTAGCCGTAGCGCCGGCCAAAACCAAGCCTTCTCCGTATCAAAGGTTATTGCTGGCCGCAACTTCTGCAATAAACTGTGGAATATCTCTCGTTTTATCCAGGAGAAGCTAGGGGATTCATATCGCGCTGGTCACCCCGAGCCCGTTACTCCAGCCGACCACTGGGTCTTGCGCGAACTTGCCCACGCACAGAAAAAGATCGATCGTCAATTACACAAATACCGTTTCGCCGAAGCTTCAGAAACCATCTACCACACCGTTTGGGATACGGTCGCCGACTGGTATATCGAAGCCAGCAAACAGCAGGACAACCCTGACATGCTCGCGTACGTCCTAGAAACGACGCTTCGTTTAACACATCCATTCGCACCGTTCGTCACTGAAACCATCTGGCAGTCGCTTTCGTGGCAGGATAGCCTACTCATTCGCGAAGACTGGCCAACCATACAGGAGTACGATGATCTCTCAGCAGGGCAGTTTGAGCGTATTCAAGAGCTTGTCAGCGAAGCGCGCTACGTTACGGCAGAGCTGCCTGGCAATCGCCGCTATCCGATTCTCTACCTAGATGACAGCCTTATCGAAGATAATGCCGAGCTCATCCGCCACCTGACGCGCGCCGAAGCCATTATGCAGACCGACCAGCCGCGCGGGTTACGGCTTGCTCTCACGCATCGTGAGGTCTGGCTTGATGTCGACCACGACACCCTATACGAACACCAGTCGAACCTTGAAGTCCGTTTGTCTGAAACAAAAGCCTACGTAAACACCCTGGAGGCTCGCCTCGCTAATGATAATTACGTTAAAAAGGCGCCTGATCATCTCGTAGAGCAGACCCGCGAAGAGCTCAAAGAAAAACAGGCGCTCGCTGAACGCCTGTCACATGAACTTCAAGTTCTCTCGTAAATCTTAGACTATTGGCAACGTATAGTTGTCGAATGGATGATGACCCCGCACCGCGTGCTTCTGTAGAAGATGTTTCTTCTCATCGTTACGCGGCTGTATGCGTGGATGTGATGTCTTCAGGTCGCGAACGGCCTGCGACAGGGAACCACGCTCCGAATGCGTATGCGGATCGTTTCCGATTTTCGTCGGCCCATCATTCGATGACGACACTTGCACTTGGTAAATAGCAGTGGTTACTGCTTTGTCGACGTTCGTATCATGTACGGTGACGCCGGTCATTGTCATGACGCTAATCAGCATCGACAATGGATTGAGTAGTACTTGAAGTGGATACATGTTTTTTCTATGTTTTTGTGTTAATTTGATATAACACTTTACATATTAGCATAAGCTTTGTTTTTTGTCAACTATGTATCAAAAAATGTGTTCTACTATACGTGGTGATACGGCCGGCCGGCGCTGATTTCTTGCGCACGATAGAGCTGCTCGCTCAGGATAAGCCGGACCAACTGATGCGGGAATACTAGGGGTGAGAGAGACCACACCAGGGCAGCACGCTGATGCACCCGCTTGTCTACACCATAGGCACCACCAATAATAATCGTCACCGACTTACCGCTCTCGATCGGTACGAGCAAAGCTTGGGAGAGTGCGGGCGAGTCCAGCAATTTTCCTCGTTCGTCGAGTAATATTACAAACTCATCATCCTTCAGGCGCAAAAGTATACGCTCAGACTCATCCTGACGAGCCGTATCGCCGTTCTTGGCTGAATGTGGTATCAGCATCCAATTTGTATCAAACGGCTTCTGTAGACGCTTCTCATAGCGTTCAATGCCACCTAACACCCATGGCTCATGCTTTTTGCCGACGGCGAGGATCTTAATCGGCATTGTAGCGAAGTTTCTCGGCCACTTCCGCCAAGCGACTATGATCAGGCTCGCTCGTAAGGTCTTGTGGTTTCTTTAAATCCTCACCTTGATAGATCGGAATGAGATGCACGTGCGTATGCGGCACGCCAAACCCTTCAACGACCACGCCAACCCGTGGCGCTCCGATCGTTTGCTTGATATGCCCACCTAACCTCTTTACGATACCCATCAGATACTGATACTCATCATCGGGCAAATCCCAAATATGATCCACGGCAATTTTCGGCACAACGAGGGTATGGCCTTCCATTTGTGGGTGAATATCTAGGAAGGCAAGTACGCGATCATCCTCGTATATCTTATGGCACGGAATGTCGCCGTTAATAATCTTCGTAAAAATCGTCTGACTCATACTTCTACTATAGCAGCCACGCTATACTTAGGGTATGAAGCCACATATTCACGCCGCCCGTGCGCTCGCCAGCGAGTTTGCCATATCGTTCATTAAACCAATTGCCATCGTTATTGCCGTTGTATTTATCGTCGCTATCGGCCTATCGGCGTTTCTTGCGGTGCAATTTAGTCCGTGGTGGTGGTTACTGGCCATACCATTTGCCATTCCGTGCTTGGTTGTTGGCGGCGCACTGCTACTCGCCTGGGCTTTGATTTACTTATTACGGCCTCCACTTACGAAAGAGCAGCGACAAGCCGTCCTTGAGTTAGTCGAAAAAGCACAAGGGCTCAATGAAATTGCCCGTACGCCGTATCCGTTTTTAGCTGCCCGTATTATACTTGATTTCCTTATCCACCGAGATGGACGCTACGTTCAGAAGATCATTGATGACTCAAAAAGCTTGAAGGGGGAGTACCAGGCGATTCAAAAATATTTTGTGGTAAAATAAAACGTATCTGGAGAGGTGCAGGAGTGGTTGAACTGGCCGCTCTCGAAAAGCGGTATGGGGCAACTCATCGAGGGTTCGAATCCCTCTCTCTCCGCCATAGAAATAGCACGTCC
>JALRDG010000092.1 GCA_023257055.1 Candidatus Saccharimonadia bacterium
CACTGAGCAGCGAATCGTCGCCCGGGTAGATATACGGTGAATTCTTCGCAACCGACACCTTATACTTTCGACCCATGTTATGAATTGCCGTAGCTGCACGATTATGTGCTACGGCCAGGTTATTCAAAACGGTATTGAATGCCCGTTTATTACTAATATTCGGTGGCCAGTTGCCGTGCAGATACCCATTTGCTGCGTATATTTCCGGCTCGTTCAACGTAATCACATAGCGAACGTTCATCCCAAGCTCCTGCATAACCTTCTCGACGAACCGAACAAAGTAACGTACATTCGATCGCTTCTCAAACCCACCCATCTCGGCAAACCATACTGGCAGCGTAAAGTGAAACAGTGTCATGACGGGCTCAATGTTACGTTTTTTCAGTTCGGCGATATAGCGCTTATAGTGCGTGATTGCTTCGGCATTCCAGCTTCCTTCTTTCGGTTCGATACGCGACCATTCGATACTAAAACGAAATGCCGTTAATCCCATTTTTTCGAGAACCGTAAAATCTTCAAGGTATCGATGATAATGATCCGGGCCAGTACCGGAAATATAGTTATTTGGGTTTTTCGCTTCTTTTTGGTGACGAGGCCAACTTTCTAGGTCGCCATACTGGTATTCGGCACGAGCCGCCAATGATTTTGCGTTCTCGAGCTCCCAGACACTCCATTGGTTGTAATTGCCACCCTCAACTTGATGTGCCGCCGTTGCCGCCCCCCAGAGGAACCGTTTTGGAAAATGTAAGTTAGCCTTTTTCGTCATATGTATACCTTTTAGTGTAGCGCATCTACAATATTTTTGACTGCCATAGCGAGGATATACAAAGCAAACAGCCACAGTACAATGGCTATGACCTTATACAATGTTGTATCGGGAATGAGTCGACGTCCTTCGAGCGCAACGGATGGTATTACTTGTCGGTTGGATGATGATATCACCCGACCGTCCCGATAGCGGCCCGATCGCAATTGCGCCTTTGCGCCTACGATCGAAACAATCCTAAGAATTCTGTCAATAAGTTCTGGCGTATACTGCGTGAACGGCGCCGTTCGATACAAAAACATATAGTTATCGATGATTTCAACATCAAAATCACCAGCTTCATCCACGAGTTCGGCCATGAAATCAGGCGTAAATATGTAGTACGCATCTTGCCTATATTGCAACGGTGCATATAACGTAAAGTATTTGGCGAAATCGCCCTCCAATTCAATTCGCTGATCACTGCTAAACTGTGATTTTATCTGTGATTCCTCAACACCGAAGCTTCTCACGTTATTGCGCCGAGAATCCAGAATCATATGTGGCATATATTGCGTCAATTCGATAGCAATATAGCCAAAATGAATGTGGCTTTTAGGATTATTGTGTTCGCCAAACCAGTCGAAGTTACCCCATTCGATTCGTGGAGCCTCCTCGATCCGTATGCAGTTATACAGCGTTCGCATACCGAAATCAGATTTTGCCGCCATGATACCGGGATAAAAAAAGTCATCGATACGCTCTATAAATGTAACCTTATTTATTTCTGCAAATTTTTTTATACGTACAAAATTTTCCCATGCCGTGTTCCATTTTTGTCGATACAACACCGACAAATCGATCCGATTAACCGCCAGATGCGGCGGCAGTGGCGCCCCTGAATGTACGAAATGTTGACGAAACTCGTTTAAATCCTTCGAGCTCATTGGTAAGTTCAGTGGAGTAAAGTCAATATCGCCACCCATGCATCTATCCCCCTACGACATCCTCGCCAAAATGCTTTTGCAGGCGCATCGTAATGGAGCCTTCATGCCGACCAAGCTTTTGGCTCAATGATTGGACCGTTTCGCCGTTCGTGAATCCGGTTTTCAGTTCGTCATCTTGCTCGTCTGTCCAGGGCCGATAGGCATTTGGATATGTTTCGCGCATCTTCTCGATTTTGTCGGCCCATCCGCTAGCGCTCTTTACTTTTTTAGGCGGGCTGCTCGCTCGCTTCTCGGCAACCTGTTCCAGGTGGGCAAACTTTTGACGATCAGACGCAGCTCTGTCGCGCAGGCGCACATCAATATTTGCGGCATCTTCGCTCATCTGGAGTGCCATGCGATTAATGCCATGAAGGAACAAGGTATCTAGGCTTTTTACACGACTGAGTGCCACGTACCCCATCCCTTCGACGAACGCTTTTCGGAGGTCAATACGAGCAGCATCTAGGGTCATACCCTGGGATTTATGTACGGTAATCGCCCAGGCAAGCCGCAGTGGAATTTGCGTAATGCTCGCGCGTTTCTTATCGCCGTCACGCAGCTCCCAGGTGTCTGGTTGCATGATAACTGTCCGTCCATTTCGAAATTCAACAATTGGATATTCGGTTGTCGGCTCAAAATCTGTCACCTTACCAATACTGCCGTTCGCATACCGACGATCGTTTGCGTTTTTAACTGCCATCACTAATGCACCCTTCTTAAGGCGAAGAACGCTTGGCGCAAGGACAGAGCGCTGTAAGTTCTCAACGTAATTCGCGCTGCCGGTCGTTGTTTGCGTATAGAACAGTTCATCGCCGCCCAGTGTTTTCAGCTTACTCTCATTCAAGGTGTCGACATCGATATTTACCGTATGGAGTTCCGTTAGAACCGTGTCATCATCTGGCGCCGCGTCGACGCGCGCTAGCAGTGCCTCGGCATGATGGCGACGAATATCACTCGCTCGAAGCGCATTGAGTATATCGAGCAACGTGTCGTCGTCTTGTCGATGCTGCTCCTCTAGGTAGCAAATCGTCGGGTCAAGTTCATGCCACACGTTCGAATGCACCACAAACCCACCGCCACGGCTATCACCACGATTGACCGGTGGCAGCTGGAAAAAGTCGCCACTCATTACTACCTGTATGCCGCCAAAGGGAATATCTTTTTTACGAACAAGGCGACAAGCTTCGTCGACCATATCGAGCCGGTAGTCATGCAGCATTGAAATTTCGTCAATCACCAATACATCTGTTTTCTCAATAATTTCGCGACGGCCTTTAGCGAGATGCTCGGCAAATCCACTTGGTAAATAATCCGCCACCCCGATACCGGCCCACGAATGAATGGTCGTACCGCCAAGATGAGTTGCCGCCAAGCCCGTCGTCGCCGTGACAGATACATGTTTCCCTTCTGATTTTGCCAGCTTAATAAATTGGTTCAATACGAATGTTTTTCCGGCGCCAGCTGGCCCGGTCAGTAGAACGCTCTCCCCCGATAACATTACTTCTAGTGCAATAGCTTGCTTCATTCCTATAAGTATACCGCATTTTAGTTGACCGCCCGCCCGACGTAACCTACAATAATGAATATGAAAAAACCATTAGCGGGATTCACCGTCGTTGAGCTAGCTGTCGTTATCGTTGTGATTGGCATCCTCGCCGCAATTACCATGGTCTCGTATCGAAATGTTCAAAACGGTGCACGCGACTCAGCTATAAAAGATTCTACAGAACAAGTTGCCGACGCCCTTCAATTATGGGCAACGCGCAACAATACCACCCCAAATAATACAACCTCCGCCGGAGCAACAAACGGTCAAGGCTGGGTGCAGACTGGTAAATATACAAAAACCATCGAGGACGTACTCGTTGAGGCCGGATACCTCACTCCAGGCTTCAGCTCTAAGCTCGTTAGCGCAAGCGCGATGGATGGCAGTAACAGTAATATATTGATGTTTTATGCGTGTACAAACGGCCGTTACGCCGTCTATGCTGCTCTCAATGACGCCAGCCAAAAAACTGCTCAGCAGACTAAAGCCTCATCTGCCGGCTGCACAAC
>JALRDG010000049.1 GCA_023257055.1 Candidatus Saccharimonadia bacterium
GCATTTAGCGGAAGACTTACCGGTTGTTCCGGAACTACTAAGGGCAGAGATCGAGCTGCGAACAGCGGCAAGTAGGCTTCGTTTTCGCTACTTGCTTACGGTAACGTGCGTTCTTCGGCTAGGTAAAGACCGTCTGCGAATTGACGGGATACTCGTCGACATGGAGGTGACCGGGTTCTACAATACTCGCACAAAGAAGGGTGAGTTGAGGCCCGTTTACGAATTTCGTTAAAACTCTGCAATACAAAAAGCCCCGCATCGAAAGGTGCGGGGCTCGTCACGTCAGGGGGATTACTTCGCCCAGGCGGTTTGTGTCATTGAGATACTCGGGATCACTTCGAGCGTATAGGGGTCGGTCGGCTCATTCTTTTGCGCATAGAAATAAGCCAGGGTGGCAATCATGGCAGCATTGTCAGTACAGAGCTGCATTGGAGCGTAGGAAATTTCCAGAGGTAAGCGCTCAGATAATTGTCGTCGAAGCTCTTGATTAGCGGCGACGCCGCCGGCGATGACGACAGACTTCGGTGCGTAATCATTAAAGGCACGTTCGGCTTTGTCGACGAGCGTTTCGATGGCGGTACGCTGGAAACTGGCCGCGAAATCATTTTGCATAGCAGCGGTGACAAGCGCTGGTAGTTCGTGTGATGGATACGTAAAGTCGACCCCGACTTCTTTTTGAACGGCACGTAGGACGGCGGTCTTTAAGCCAGAAAAGGAGAAGTCGTACTTGCCGGCTAGTTTTGCTTTTGGCAGGCTAAAACGGCGCGGGTCGCCTTCGAGTGCGGCCTTGGCGATCGACGGACCGCCAGGGTAGGGGAGACCAATAATTTTCGCCACCTTGTCAAACGCTTCACCGACAGCATCGTCTTGGGTTTGCCCAAGTAGTTCATAGGCGCCATGATCACGAAAGAGCACGAGCTGGGAGTGCCCACCAGAGACGATAAGCGCGAGCATCGGAAAGCCAGGTTGGGTAGCTGGTAGCGGAAGAGTGGTATGCTTTTGCTCAACAATAAAATTGGCATAGACATGGGCCTCAACGTGGTGTATCGGATACAACGGTTTTTCATGAATGACAGCTAATGTGCGTGCAGCCAGTGTTCCGGCTAACAGGGAGCCAATCAGCCCGGGTGCATAGGTGACGGCAATGGCGTCAATGTCATCCCATGTACAATCGGCTTCAGCGAGCGCCTGCTGAATGACTGGATTAATAACTTCGATATGGCTGCGCGCAGCAACTTCTGGAACAACGCCGCCATACACCGCATGGATGTCTATCTGTGTATTGATGACATTACTAAGCAGGCGACGACCATCTTCGATGACGGCCGCAGCGGTCTCATCACAGCTGCTTTCTATTCCCAGAATTTTCACTATGTCTAGTATACACCACTGTTGACCTCGGCGAGCGGTCGTGATTCTATGAAGAAAAGACGCCTCAATCAGAGAGTGTTTGTACATTAGCAAAGAGGATAAGATAATGACACGACGACGTGCAGGAGTAGTGCTCGTAATCCTGCTGGTAATTGTACTCGGTGTGATGTGGTGGCTGCAGAGTCACCCCTTACAGCAAGATGGTCGGCCGACCTTAATCGAAGCCGAGACTCTGCAAGGCAACTCCGATGACCAAGAAGTGCGCGATGATGATACGGCCTCGGGCGGAGCAAAGTATATTCTCTGGGAGAATAGTAACGTTTCGGGCAGTTTTACGACCGAAGGACGCGCTCGAGAGGTTGTAGTTCGGGCAAAGGCGGATTTCGATGGCGATGCATACCCGCGTATCACTGTTCGTATTAATGACGATGCGCATGAGATTGAAATCGACAATGAGTACTGGGAAGAGTATCTCATCGAACTGAAGTTGAAGCCAGGAGCCCACAATATCGTCATAGAATACACAAATGATTGGGAAGATCGCGGTGTTATTCTTGATGCGATTATTATTGGCAACAATACTGATGAATATCAGTGGCCAGAAGCTGACATGGAAGAGGCGGAGCAAACGGACGAACCGCTCGTATATGAGGGTGAAGACGATTCGATAGACGGTGAACTGCTACCGGGGTTAGGTAGCACGGACGCAACGGAAGATCCGCAAGTAACCGAATCTGCTATGCCGGAACCGACTGAATCGGCTACATTGCCCGAGACTGAAACCCAAGATGAGGTAGAGTCATCGCCGACGGCAAGCGAAGCTCCGATAGCTGATGCGCAGCCAGTCGCCAATGTTTGTTTGACGGATGGATCTGGCGGAGCAAAGACGAATCGTTTCCATCAGAAGTTCGCTGCGAACGGCATGAACGGTGAATATCATCTGTATGGCGAAAATGTCGGCGACGAGCCAGTGGGCCTACTGCTACAGTTTCATGGCGACGGCGGCTATGAGTTCGAGAACTACGAAACATACAAGCTGCCAGGCATGGCTGAAGTTGCTCGCGATAACAACCTACTTATGGTGGCGGTGCGTTCACCAGATAATGTCGGTGACCGTACGTGGTGGGAAGAAGGCGATAAAAATGCCGCATGGCTGCAAAAGTTGATCGACACCGAAATTTACGCCAAGTACCCGATTGACCGATCGCGGGTGTGGCTGAGTGGTTTTTCTGGTGGCGCACAACTGGTATCACAGTTCTATTTGCCGCACTACGCCGATACGATGTGTGGCGGCGGGGCACTGATTTCAGGCGGTGGATCGGCTAATAGTTTTAGTCCGGGTGAAATCACGGCCAGCGATGCATTCAAGCAGCAGTTCGAAATCTGGTTCTATACTGGTACGGCGGATCGAGGCGCAGAGAATGGTTTCGATGCATATACGGAAGCTCAAGCTGGCGCACAGTACTACCGAGATTTCGGCTTTACGAGAGTAAAAGATAAGTTCGTTGACGGCCTGGATCACGACGAATTGGACGAAGTGACCATGTTGCGCGAGCTGGTACAGCCAGCCAAATGACGTGTCTTGTCAATTATCCTTTTATGGCGCCCCGGCATTTTCATGCACCGGGGCGCTTTTCTTGATTAAAAAATGGTAAAATAGACAATATGAAAGAGAAGTTGGTCAAAGGTGTTCGAAATGTATTGCCAGAAGGAGCTGTCCGTGGCATTGAAGAGGCGTATCGGCGCGGTCGCGTGCATGCGGTCAGCGCCCGGTACGGGTATCCGGCACATAGCCTCCGGGTGATTGCGGTTACCGGTACGAATGGCAAGACTACGACGGTCAACTATATCAATGAAATCCTTAAAGAAGCTGGACTGAAGACGGCTATGTTTTCGACCGCCGTCATTGAAGTGGCGGGCGAGCGACAACTTAATGATTTAAATGTAACTGTCGCTACGACTCAGCGCATGCAGCAGTTCTTCCGTGATGCGAAACGAGCGCAAGTCGACTATGTCGTGTTAGAGATTACAAGCCATGCGTTGCATCAGCATAAGCTTGCTACCGTGCCAATCGAAGCGGCTGTAATGACTAACCTGACGCAAGATCATCTTGATTATCATAAAACGATGGAGGCATACGCTGAGGCGAAGGGAAGATTGTTCGCTAACAAGCCACGCTTCATCGTGCTGAACCATGACGATGAGTGGTTTGATTTCTTCAATCAGTTTGCGGCTGGGTCGCAAAAAATCACCTACGGTAAGAGCGAAGCGGCTGAAGCCCGAATTGAGTATACGAAGCTCTACAAAAAAGGTAGTGAGGCGCATGTTGTCATTGACCATCAAACGAAGCTGGAGCTGGCAACGGCACTGCCCGGTGAATTCAATATTTACAATATGACCGCCGCTGCGGCACTGGCGTATGTACTAGGTATAAAACTCGATGCAATTATTGAAGGTGTCGCTAATCTTGAAGGGGTTCCTGGACGCTTTGAACGCATTGAGGCTGGGCAGCCGTATGACGTGATTGTCGACTATGCACATACACCAGACGCACTTGAAAAACTTTTGGCGGCTGCTAAGGCGACGACGAAAAACCGCGTACTGTTAGTGTTTGGCGCCTGTGGCGATCGCGACCAGGCAAAGCGGCCAATTATGGGTGAAATTGCTGCTCGCGGAGCGGATCGTATTTTCTTGACGGACGAAGAAAGCTACAACGAGAACCCTGATGAGATTCGCCGTATGATATACGATGGCATTGAAGCAGCCAAGGGTGCCATAAAAACGACGGAAATTGCTGACCGTCGAGCGGCAATTGAAAAAGCTTTGTCGGTTGCTAAGACTGGCGACACAGTGCTGATTACGGGAATGGGACATGAACAGTTTCGTATCGTGAACGGCAATCGGTTGCCATGGAATGACGGCCAGGTGGTTCGCGAAACGATTGCCGGCAACTTGCCGATTGATGAGGCAAACTAACAATATATCATGAGCAGTATATTTCATCGATTAAAAAAGAAACTGTACTTTGTCGTCGCCAGTTATTTTCGTTTTTGGGCGAATATTTCTTTGCGGCGCTGGAAACCGAAAATCATTGCCGTGACAGGCTCTGTTGGCAAGACGACAATGCTACACTTACTAGAGTTGCAACTTGGCGACAAGGCGCACTATTCGCACTTTGCCAACAGTGCGTTCGGCATTTCGTTTGACATCGTTGGCACTCGGGGCATTACCGGGTCAAAAAAACGCTGGCTCAAGCTACTTATATTGGTGCCATGGCGAGCACTGACATTTCGTCACACTGAGCCGTACTATGTCGTTGAAATTGATGGTGAGCGCCCGCACGAAGCCGAGTTCCTCGCAACGTGGCTTAAGCCGGCAGTCACGGTATGGGTCAGTTCTGGCCGGTCACATGCGATTTTTTTTGATACGTTAGTGAAGCAGGGAAAATTTCCGACCGTCGAAGAGGCAATTGCTCATGAGTTCGCTCAGCTCGCCCATAATAGTAAGGAGCTGGTAATTATTGATGGCGAAAACCCGCTAATGGAAAAAGAAACTACGGGCATTACTGCGCAGGTTGCTCGCGTCAAACGAGACGACCTTCGGGAATATCAGGTATTTCCTGATCATTCGCGCTTTGTAATGCAAACCGGCACCTTTGCATTCGCTTACCCACTACCGGAAGAGACCTATGTGCAGCTTGCTATGCTTGAACGCCTTTGCCAGCACCTGAACCTTCCGGTGCGACATGATATGACGGAATTTACGATGCCGCCAGGTCGCAGCAGCTACCTACCGGGCCGAAATGGAACCAACCTTATCGACAGCAGCTACAATGCACACCTTATCAGTATGAAATCAATGCTTCGAATGATTCAGGCAATGCAGGCTGAGCATAAATGGCTGGTAATTGGCGATATGACCGATCAAGGTGAAGGCGAAGCCGACCAGCATACGAAACTTGGTGAAGTAATGGCGACAGTTGAGGCTGAGCGATACGTGCTCGTCGGCCGACGTACAGCTAGATATACTAAGGCTGCGCTAGAGGCAGCCGGACGTGGCGAAAAAACCATTTCATTCATAAAGACAACCGACGCCAAGCACTATCTTGAGACGACACTGACCGGTCAAGAAACCGTCTTGTTTAAAGGAAGTCAATATTTGGAGTGGATCGTAGAGAAATTATTAGAAAATCCGGATGACATTGTAAAACTGCCGCGACAAGAAGAAGCTGCAAAGCGTCGTCGGGCAAGCTGGGGGCTGAATTAATGAAGACACTCTATATTATTCATGGTTGGACATACACAATCGAACCATGGACAAAGACCGTCGAAGCATTACGAACGGCGGATATTGATGTACGACAGCTGCGAGTGCCAGGTCTGACCAGCCCGAGCGACGCAGTATGGACTATTGACGAGTATGTTGAATGGCTTAAGAGTGAACTAAAGGGAGTTGAGCAGCCGATAGTCCTTGGGCATTCCAATGGCGGACGCATTGCTTTGAACTATCTCGTTAAATACCCAGGAAGCTTCCAGCGACTCATTCTACTTAACAGTGCCGGCGTGTATGAGAATATGGAACGAATCTCGCTGAAACGCCGAGTATTTCATACATTGGCGAAAGTTCTCGCGCCACTGAAGCATGTGCCGTACGTAAAGAAAATTGTCTA
Source organism: Candidatus Saccharimonadia bacterium (assembly GCA_023257055.1). Taxonomy (GTDB): domain Bacteria; phylum Patescibacteriota; class Saccharimonadia; order Saccharimonadales; family Saccharimonadaceae; genus JALRDG01. Next base: position 6,041 of record JALRDG010000049.1, read on the forward strand.
CCGTTTATTAAAAAGTGACTACAACCGTGCACCGCAAAACATGAAGCAGACATTGCACAACATGCTTGAAAGCGACCGTGAGCTTGACATCACGAAAGTGACGACACCGACTTCTATCCTTTGGGGAAGAGAAGATACAACAACGCCGCTTGGCATGGGGCGCCGTATGCGACAACTGTTGCCGAACTCGCAAATTCAAGAATTTGACGACTGGAAGCATGCGCCATACATTACGCACCCGGAGGAACTAGCACGGGAAATCATCCGAATCGTTAAGGAGGAAGAATAGTGCTCTTTCAGTCGGTTGGGTCTCGATACAGTCTTGGTGATGCGCTGTATCACTTGGTCGCTATTGGCAGCAAAAAAGATACTGCCCGCTTAAAAAATGAGCTTGCGAAACACTACAAAGGAGAGGTGGCGTTGTATCGCAAGGGGCGCGCCGCTTTGGCTGAAGCGATTCGCATTGCAACTGGTGGTTCCGGTAAAGTCGCAATCAACGCATTCACCTGCTATAGCGTCGTACAGGCAGTGGAAGCGGCCGGATGTACGCCGGTGTACGTTGAAATTGAACGGGACAGCTTGCATTTTTCGGCCGGTACGTTAAAAAATGCATTTAAGACCCATCCTGACATTCGTGCGGTTGTTATACAAAATAGCCTTGGCATTCCAGCGGATAGCGTAGCGATTGAGCAGGTTGCTTCGGCGCACCGAGCACTGCTCATTGAAGATTTAGCTCACTCGGCAGGTGCACGCTATGATAACGGCGAGGAAGTTGGAATGGTGGGTGACATTACAATGCTTTCGCTGGGGCGTGATAAAGCACTTGATACAGTGAATGGCGGTGTGTTGATTGTGCGACGACCGGAACTCATTGTGCAGATGCGCGAACCACATGCGAAGCCCTCTATTATAAACCAGCTGCGTGATCGAATATATCCACTGCTTGCATGGAAGACGCGAGCACTTTTTCCATTCAAGATTGGAAAATATATTCTAGCGGTTGCCTATAAAACAAACTTGGCGGTTCGTTCGGCCGATGGCGAGGTGGATACGAACGAGGCTATGACAGCAGCTACGGCAAAACACGCCCTGCTTGAATTTGCGGCACTTTCGGAAATGAATCAACAGCGACAAGCACTCCGTAATATCTACAAAACGGAATTGGCGGAATATATTGTCCCTGGGGCACTTGGAAACGGTACTGCTGCCGTACGTATACCTCTTTACGTAACGAGGCGCGAACAGGTGCTAGCGCGGCTTAAGGCGGCCGGGTATTTCGTTGAAGATGTCTGGTATGATCGGCCAGTGTCGCCAGCTCGTCTGTATCATAAGGTACATTTCCCGGAAGCAGAGTTCCCGGTAACCATGCAGGTAACTAAAGACATTATTAATTTGCCGACACACCGTAACGTTCGACCGGAACACATCAAAGAAATGGCGGATATTATTCGAGGAGCGGAAAAGTAATGTACCGCTCGGCTGAAATAAGTAAGGTAGCCTGGGATACATTCACACAGGCACGTGCAGAGGCTAATTTCTTGCATTCATGGCAGTGGGGCGACGTTGCGGAACGTATGGGTGAGCTGATAGTTCGCCGTGGTATTTTTCATGAAGAAACCCTTGTTGGCGTACTGCTCGGTATCGTCCGTGACGCTCGCCGCGGCCGCTACTTGGAAGTACCGGGCGGTCCGTTAATTGACTGGACTGATAGGTCGCTTGCCGAGTTTGTTGCAGGTGAGATCGCGAACATTGGTCGTCAGCACGGCTGCGTATTTGTGCGACTTCGGCCACAGCTGTATGAAAGCGATGAAAATACACGACTGTTTACAGGGCTTGGTTTCCGACGAGCACCAATGCACTTGCATGCGGAACATACGAATATCCTGCACATAACGTCAACTGAAGACGAGTTACTTGCCGGCATGCGCCGACAAACACGTTACGAGGTTCGTCGCGGCGATAAACAGAGTGTCGTGGTGACGGCTGCATCAGACAGTGCGGCGATCGATGAATTCTTTACTGTTCAGGCGGACACGGCTCGTCGGCAAGGGTTTATTCCACCATCAAAAAAGTTACTTGAAGCAGAAGTGTCTGCTTTTACTGGCGACGCCGTAGTGTACCGGGCTGAACGGGAAGGGGAGCTTCTGAATCTCGCTCTTGTGTTACTGTATGGCCGTGAGGCGGTATATTTCGAAGCTGCAAGTACGCCAGAGGCGCGTAAATACCCCGGCGCCTATGCCATTGTATGGCAAGCGATTCGCGACGCCAAGGCGGCTGGCTGTGAGCGATTCAATTTCTGGGGAATTGCCTACAGCGACGATCCGAATCATCGCTATGCGGGCGTCACAACCTTTAAACGTGGCTTTGGAGGCGATGACGTGGCATACGTTCCGGCGCACGACCTAGTGTTGAAGCCTGTAGCATATCTAAAGAACTGGCTTGTAGAAACCGTCCGTAAAAAGAAAAGGAAATTATAATGAACGTTACTATTCGCGATATCACTGATAAAAAACAATGGGATGAGTTTGTCTCTAATCGTCCGGAAGCGAATTTCCTTCACGCCTGGCAGTGGGGAGAGTTCCATCTTTCGCGCGGCCGCGAGGTCGTTCGCCGAGGTGTGTTTGACGGTGAGACGCTACTTGGCGTTTATGAGGGTGAAGTCGAAACAGCAAAGCGCGGTCGACACTTGTCGATCGCGGGTGGTCCGATTATCGATTGGCATCACCGTGAAGCGGTTGTTGCACTGCGCGATGACATGAAACTACAAGCGAAAAATCACCAATGCGTATTCGTACGTGTCCGTCCACAGCTTGAAAAGTCCGACGAGTCGCTAGCGCTGTTTCGTGAACTGGGCTTTAAAAAAGCACCGATGTACCTGAGTGTCGAGCTTGCAGGCGTGCTTGATCTTGAAAAAACAGAGGAAGAGATTCTAAAAGGTATGCGTCAGCGCTTACGTCGAGCGCTTCGAAAAGCAGAAAAAAATGATATTACCGTTGAAACAAGTACCGACCCAGCAAAGATAAAAGAATTTTACGACATTCAGCTACAAACGGCTGGTCGGCAGAAATTCGTGGCCTTTTCGGAAGAATTTTTTACAAAGCAGTTTAAGGCTTTTGCTGATGATAATTCCGCTGTTCTGTATACGGCGCGCTACAACGGCGAAATTTTAGCCCAGAACTTTATGATTTTTTACGGAAACGAGGCGTCGTATCATTATGGCGTTAGTACCGAGCTAGGAACGAAACTGTCTGGCGCACCGCTCCTGCATATGCAGGCAATGCGAGATGCACGCGAGCGGGGCATTAAACGCTATAATTTCTGGGGCATTGTTGACGAAGAGGATACTAGTCACCGCTTTTACGGCGTCAGTGTATTTAAGCGCGGCTTCGGCGTAGATGAACTGCGTTACGTACCAGCACATGACCTGGTTATTCATCCAGTGGGATACTTGAAAACCTGGCTAATCGAAACGGTTCGACGCAAAATTCGTAAAGTATAAATAACAATAATATTTTCTACCTTTTTGCGGTATAGTGTTGAGTAAGAATTACAGAGAACTAGCCATGCGTATGTACTTGACTTTTTGTGCTTAAAATGCTATGCTTATCTCATAATAATATAAGGTCAATCTGCTATGAGCGAGTTGTCGCGTACGCCATCACCAGAATATAAAAAACTCCGTGAAAAATTCCATGATCATCCTCAGAATTATGAGTTGTTACGTGGTGAGCGACAGGCAGTCCAGGGTCGTCCTGGAGTCTGGGATGATGATTACTTATTTGAACGCTACCTCCACTATACCGACAAGGTGATCGGCATGATGGATGGTTCTGTTACTGAGCGCGAGCATCCATCAAAATCTGATCCCGAATATGGTCGCCCGGTGACTGCACCCGACGCGGTTGTCTGGCTAGATAAATCTGCTCGGCCGGTGTCATGGTTTACGGATGCTTTCTGGGAACAGTTCGCACAAGATGGCGCAGAGAAACCCGAAAACGAATTTTTGAACATAGATCGTACCAACTGGTTTGTTCGCCAAGGGCATGATGTACGTCAAGCAGAGACGGTGCTTGGACCGAATGATTTCGACATTAACATGGTTTCCGATGAAGACATTGCCCGTATACGCGCCGCGTTAATTGACGAGGACATCGACCCGGACAACTGGCAGAACGATGTATGGAATAAGCCGACACGGTTGGATGGCAAAGAAGTACTAATTATTGATGAGGTGAAAAACAAGGGCGGCACCTTAAAGATTGCTTTCGAGTTACTACGAAAGGCTGTGCCCGAGGCAAAATTTAGTGCTGACTACTTTATGAAGTCAGGCGTCCATGCGCTAAACGGACGCGCTGAAGAACAGCAAATGAACTTTGCTCCGTTATGGTATGACGACAAGGATGCATTCGGCCGCGGAGTTGGCGACCCGAGTAAAACATACTACGAACAGCAATATGAAAAAGAGCCGACCAATGAACATCTCCGCAAAGCGTTAGCCTGGACGGTATTAAGTGCGCCGCACCATGATCCAAAAACTTTCGAAGAAGTAGAAGACATCAAGGCGCAGAAACTGCAGCAAGACATCGCCTTTTTGACGTATGGATACGGGGACGGACGTATTTTTCGTCATCCGGACCCAAACCGCGATTTTGATCAACTAGATGAGATATACCAACAGCAGGGTATTACACTAGGGCGCGGCCAGGGTAAATCTGGTGAATATCTCGAACGTCGCCGAAACGAAAACTCAGGCACTACCAAGAAATAAAAATATGCCCCGACAAGTAATGTCGGGGACTTTTGTTGGGCGGGCACATGTTACGGGATGAACTTCAGTTCAATGTCACCGAGGTCTTCTTCGGCGGAAATAACGTCGAGCATCGCGATGATGCCACAGCGCTTCTGGCCAAAGTAGCCGTACCCCTCAAGGCGTACGTGCCGATCGGTGAATACGCTTACGGATGACACACGCATTGCAATGGTGTGTGACTTTCCGTCACCAAATGTAAAGCGGATTTCGCGGGTTTCACGTTCGTGAATGGAGCCGTACGGCTGATTATGCAGCGGTACGACAGTACCCTTGATAAGCGTCATTGTGCGCCTTACGATAGAGGTGTATGTGATTAGCCCGTATAAACTATACAGTATATAGTAATAAATGTCAAGCGACCCTGTCTGCTATACTAATGGTATGACAGAAGAAACTTTTACCGACAATGATATTCGCGCCAAACTGATTGCAGGAGGGTCGCTCGACTTCGCCTGGAATGTCGGCCGTGCGCTATCTGACTGGCTACCTGGTGAAGGAATGGTGGCAATTATGCGTGCTGAAAACGCCAGCGAAACATTGGTAGCTGCACTCATTGAAGGCTTGCGCTTGCAGGGACGAACCGTGTGTGATGCGGTCCGAGGGCAGATCGATCAACTGCGTGAAGTTATTGCCGACCAGCAGTACGCCGGTGGTGTGTTAGTCGGTTACGACGAAACCACACAGCAAGTAACAATTGAATTACTTGAAGAGCAGGGAAAATTGATCGATAGTCAGTCCGGCTTGTCGGATATTGAAATGATGATTGAAAGTGGCAATTTAGTGCCATCCGTCACGAAAGGTGAGTTGGTCGTTCTTAACGCATAGCACATGGGAAAAGGCCGCACACGTTCTTAAGGGAATGTGTGCGGCCATGGTCAAGGAGCGCTGGCTTTTCATCCGATTGTCGGAGGTTGCTTCTTATCAATTCGCATGAGCACATAAACGCTAAAGCCGACGATTGCCAGAAGGAACAGTACGCCCATGTTGATACTGTTTAGTCCGTACAATCCAGTGATAAGGATAGAAAACCCGAGGGCAATCTTGCCGTCACTATCAATTGGGCGATGCGTGTGCCAGTACCAGATCAGCGCTGCGCAGACGAGAAGTAGGACCCACATGGATATTCCCTTCGCTCGATGAAATGTCACGATGGTGACCTTTTGAGTATAACAATCTGGGGTAAAATCACCAATTGGCACTCGACACTTGCAAGTGCTAATTTTTTTGATTACAATAGGAATACACTTAAGTAATAACAGTCAAAAACGGAGGAATCTATATGAGTACACCGATTACACCTCTGGCTGATCGTGTCGTCGCGGTGCGTGAAGCCGTGAAAACACAGACCGCTAGCGGTATCTATTTGCCAGAATCATCAAAAGAAAAACCAGTTATCGCCGAAGTGCGAGCAGTAGGTCCGGATGTGAAGGCAGTTAAAGCTGGCGATAAGATTATTTACAAGGAATATTCCACGACTGAATTAACGATCGACGGAACAGAATATCTTATTGTTCGCGAAGAAGATATTTTAGCAACGGTATAAGGAGGAGAAGTATGGCAAAAAAAGTATTCTATGATGAAGACGCTCGCGAACGCGTACTTGGCGGTGCGAAAGCCTTGTACGACGCCGTAAAGGTAACGTATGGGCCAAAGGGGCGTAACGTTGTTATTGCCAAAGGATATGGCGGGCCAACGGTAACGCACGATGGTGTAACGGTCGCTGAGGGAATGGACCTTCCTGAACAGGATGACGAAACACTTGGCTACAAGGTAGGTGCAGAACTGATTAAGCAGGCTGCGAGCAAGCTTAATAAAGTAGCGGGCGATGGTACGACGACAGTCACGGTTTTGACGTACAGTATCTTAAAGGAAGCAAACCGCCTGATTGCCGCTGGACATAATCCACAAGAACTCCGTAAAGGAATTGAACAGGCTGGTGCCGAGATTGTCCGTAGCTTAAATGATATGGCTGAAAGTATCGAAGGGAAGAGCGAGCGTGTCGCTGAGGTGGCGACAATTTCTGCTGGTGACGCGACGATTGGTAAACTTATCGCTGATGTTATCGAAAAGATCGGTAAGGATGGCGTCGTTACCGTAGAGGCTGGGCAAGGCTTGGAGCTTGAGTCGGAAGTCGTTGAAGGTTTCAGTCTTGATAAGGGATGGGTCAGTCCGTTCTTTGTGACGGACACTGGTCGCCAAGAAGCAGTCTATGAAAGGCCAGCGATCATTGTCACGGACAAGAAAATTTCAAGCGTACAGGAATTCTTGCCAATGCTCGAAAAGCTTGCTCAGGCTGGCAAGAAAGATGTCGTCTTGTTTGCCGATGAAGTTGACGGCGAAGCACTGAGTATCTTGGTGCTTAACAAGCTGAAGGGGGTGTTCAATACGGTTGCCGTAAAAGCTCCGGCATATGGTGATCGCCGCAAGGAAGTTTTTGGTGACATTGCCACCCTAACCGGTGCAATGGTGATAACTGAAGAGCAGGGTATGACGTTTGAAAACGTTGGTCTTGAGGTAATTGGTACGGCTCGCAAGGTAATTGTCGGCAAGGATGAAACGACGATTATCGAAGGTGCCGGTGCAGCAGCCGACGTGACAGCGCGTATTGCGCAAATCCATTCAATGGCCGACAATGCATCCAGCGAATACGACAAAGAGCAGTACGAAAAGCGTGCAGCCGCTCTGTCGGGTAAGGTAGCGGTTATTCGTGTTGGTGGTGCGACCGAAACGGAAATCGATGAAAAGAAATTCCGTGTCGATGATGCTGTTGCGGCGACAAAAGCTGCTTTAGCTGAAGGTATCGTTGCCGGTGGTGGCGTAACGCTCGTGAACTTAGCTGAAACGATTACGGTCGAAGGTAGCGATAGTATCGCAGCAGGCCGCCAAATTCTGAAGAACGCACTCAAGCAGCCATTCCGTCAGATTACGGTAAATGCCGGTCTCAATAGCGAAGCACTGCTTGCACAAGTCGAATCTGGCAAACCAGGCTTCGGTATTAATGTTATGAAACCAGAAGCTGGCCTGGTAGACGTTAAGAAAGATGGTGTCATTGACCCAGCTCGCGTTACCAAGGAAGCCGTACAAAATGCCGTTTCCATTGCTTCGACGGCAGCGACGATGGGTGCACTCATTGTTGAAGTCCCAGAAAAAGACGCTCCAATGACAGGTGGTGGCATGCCAGGCATGGGAATGATGTAAACACCCTATTAAAAAAATGACCGCTTAGTTGCAAGACTAGGCGGTCATTTTATATTCAGTTTTGACTACTAAAAACTCCGCTAATGTGAAGGAAGCGGAGTTTTCTAGGGTAGTTATTCTACGATTCAGTCGATTTGTTCTTGGCGGAAAGGTAGTCGATTTCCTTGATGATATCAAGGAGCGCCTGGGCGCGGCGAGCTTCGTCTTCAATTGAGCGGGCCGCTTCGTGAGCAGGACCAATAAGGTTTTCGTCATCTGTAGAGCGAATAAGCAGAAGGTAGGTGTCGAATTTTTCTTCTGGTGATACTTCCAGTTTGTCGACAAGTGGGCGAAGCTCACTTAAGGCTTCCTTCTTTATGCTGTCGAGGTCACCGCTGTCGCCGCTCGTTGGAGCAGCATCGAGAGTCGGTGATGTCAGTGCTGTCAGGTCAGGTAGCTCTGGCTCTGCTACTTTCTCTTCGCTTGCTTCAGGAGCTTGTGGAACGGCTATCTCTGGCATAGCAGGAGTTTCGAACGCAGTTGGTTCGCCAGCTTCATCTGCCTGCTGTGTAACACCGGCAAGTACTTTTGCCAGTTCTTGATCATCACTGATCGGTTGTTGACTGCTTGGTTGAATATTCATGCCCACCTCTGATTTTATTCTACTTATGCTTCTTTATAAAATACTGTATCATAGTAGGAGTACAACTCGCAAGAATCTTTCATGGGGAGGGGAAATGTTAGACGATCAAAATGTGCTTGATCAGCGCGATCCAGACGGTGCGCTTACGATTGCCGCCGAGCAGTATACGCAGGCGTTCTATGATGCAAAGATCGAACAGCCGGAACATGACGGCCGTGAAATTACCCGGATTGTCGTTGCTGGAATGGGTGGCTCGGCTCTGGCAGCGCTTTTGGCGAAGTCTTGGCTGAGAAATTGGTTAACGGTTCCATTTGAAGTGGTGCGCAGTTATGATCTTCCGGGGTACGTTGATGCATCTACACTGGTAATTGCCAGTAGCTATTCTGGCAATACTGAAGAAACCGTTAGCGCGCTAGCACAGGCGCGTGAAAAGGGCGCACAAACTGCCGTGTTAGCGTCCGGTGGAAAGTTACTCGACGAAGCACGCGAACATAATATCAGTTACGTACAGCTGCCAAGTGGGTTCCAGCCGCGAATGGCGGTCATATATAACTTGCGAGCGTTGACGGCCGTACTGATCCATTTTGGAGTTATGGATTCGTTACCGTATGAAGCTATTGCCAATACCGGAAAAACACTACAGGAAGATACTGCTAGTTGGGGTCGTGACGTTCCAACCAGTCAGAACTATGCTAAGCAGCTAGCGTTACTCGCTGCCGGCAAGACGCCTGTAGTGTATGCGAGCAACAAACTGGCTGCCGTAGCCTATAAATGGAAAATCAGCTTTAATGAAACGTCAAAAAATGTCGCTTTTTGGAATGAATATCCGGAGTTTAACCACAACGAATTCATGGGCTGGGGTTCACACCCGATAGAAAAGCCTTTTGTTATTTTTGATCTCGTCAGCGCGTTTGATCATCCGCAAATTCAAAAGCGGTTCGAGATTAGTGATCGTCTGCTGAGTGGTATGCGACCCAAAGCGAATAGAATTAAGCTGGAAGGTATCGGGGAGCTGGACTCGATGTTGTGGGGGAGTATTCTGGCTGACTTCGTCAGCATCTACCTGGCAATCCTCAATGGAGTCAATCCTACGCCCGTGCCACTAATTGAGAAACTGAAAAAAGAGCTGTAACAGCTCTTTTTTCTCTATCTATTGCCAACTTATTGTGCGTGGCGAAGTGATTCGATTGGGTCTTTTTGGGCGGCGCGGATTGCAGGGTACATACCGAATGTCACGCCAATAATGACAGAGATCAAGAAGGCGGTCAGAGCAATAGGCCAGCTGAAGGCAGGGAAGAACGGTAGGATGGCGCTAGCGCCAAGCGCGATGATGTAGCCAAGGATAAAACCGGCTAGTCCGCCGCCAAGACTGATAGCTAGGGATTCAATAAGGAACTGCCAAACAATATCGTTATTGCTGGCACCAACAGCTTTTCGAATGCCAATCTCGCGGGTTCGTTCAGCTACGTTGACGAGCATAATGTTCATGATACCGACGCCGCCAACAATCAGCGAAATCCCGGCAACGATGGCACTTGTTAAAGAGAGGCCCCGGAACAGTGCGCTCGTTGGCTCGGCAATTTCTTGCCCAGAGAGAACAGAAAAGTCATTTTCGCCTTGGTGATTTTCTTTAATAGTCTTTTTCACAGAGGCAACAACGGCCGGTAGGTGTTCTTTTGTGTCAGCCTTGAGGTTTATTTGCTGAATTTGCGCGACATTTTGCGTAAATGCTTTGCCGGATTCTAAGCTAACAAGCACTGAGCGGTCAAAATCGACGTCATTGTAATTGACCGGATTGTTGGTTCGCTTAAGGACACCAATAACGATAAAGGCTTGGTCGCGGATACGGAGCGTCTTGCCAATTGCTTGTTCGGTGCCAAACAGATCAATGGCTAGCTGCGGCCCAACGACGGCCGTATTCGCATCGCTGACGCTATCGATGAACTGTCCGTCCCGGATTTCAATGTGGCCAATCTTGATGAGGTCGGGCGTAGTAGCGACGACGCTGTGGTTCGTGCCATCGAGTGTTTCTCCGTACGCTCGCAAACTTGTACGCAGATTCATAAGCGGTGCGACAGCGGCTAAATGCTTGGTATCTTGGATAGCAAGTAAATCGTCTTCCGTTAGGGTAGTGGTAGAATACTGGGTTTGCGTCTGACTTAGCGAGAAATTATCTTTTGCTTTATGTGCACCAGAACGGATAACGGCAATATTGCCATCGAGCTGATTAATCTGTGAGCCAACAAGATTAACTGCTCCGTCCATCAGTGCTAAGATGGCCGTTACACTAGCAACGCCAATAGTCACGCCGAGCATCGTCAGGACGGTGCGCATTCGATTGGCAGTCAATGACTGGTAGGCGTTCGCGATATGAGTGCCGATAAGTAAACGCATTTATTTTTCCTCCTTGGCGGTATGTAGGGGGCGCTTAATCGATGAATCTTTTTTTGGTTTGCGCATGGCAGTGTCGGTAGCAATGTGTCCATCAAGCATGGTAATAACGCGGCTAGCGTAGGACGTAAGGTCTGGGTTGTGGGTCACCATGATAATTGTATTGCCGCGCTTATGGAGGTCGGAGAGTTCGCGCATAATAATATGACTGGCTTTACTGTCGAGGTTGCCAGTCGGTTCGTCTGCCAGAATAAGCGATGGCTCATTAACGAGCGCGCGGGCAATCGCGACGCGCTGCGTTTGGCCGCCAGACAGCTGCCATGGCATATAATATTCGCGCTCAGACAGGTGGAACGATTTAAGGATCTCGCTGGCTTTTTCTAATCGTTTGGTGTGTGAGACTCCTTTATACGTAAGGGGAAGGGCGACGTTTTCAATAACGTTCAAACGGGGTACAAGATTAAAGTTCTGAAAGATAATACCAATATGCTTCGAGCGGATAATCGCGTGGCGATGACTACTAAGACGTTCGACATTCTTGCCATCAAGCAGATATTCGCCGTCGTTACTGCGGTCAAGCAGGCCAAGGATATTAAGCAGCGTTGTTTTGCCGCAGCCGCTTGGTCCCATGATTGCGACGAACTCACCCTTTTTAATTTTAAGATCGACGCCATTAAGAGCGTAGTGCTCGCTTGCGCCGAGCCCATATCGCTTGGTCAGATTCCGGAGTTCAATTACCGGTGTGTTTTTGTTTGAAACCATCTGCCTTATTATAGATACCTTATGCGTGAAACTGCAACCATAAGTGGCGGTGAAATTGGCAACGGGCATGTATAATATATAAGTACTATGGAGAGGTGGCCGAGTGGCTGAAGGCGCACGCTTGGAAAGCGTGTATACGGGCGACCGTATCGCAGGTTCGAATCCTGTTCTCTCCGCCAGATAAAATAGCGTCCGCGCGGACGTTATTTTATTTACTGTCCGCCACCGAAGAGCGCTAAACTGTTGTATCGTCGCGTTGTAATTATCGCGCTAGCGCCTACTAGAGGTAAAACGTGTTTTATGGCAAAAAAGGCTTGAAACCCACATATCTAGCGTATATAGTAATGGTTAGACACTACATATGTAGTAGTTCAATAAAACAGACAGATTAGCAAGAAGATCTCGAAATGGTCACTATGAGGGTAGATTGATCATTTTTCTTGCTAGCTTCAAACCTTGGGTAGGTGTTTGTTTTACAAAACAATAACATAATAGGGGTTTTCGTATATGAGCGAAATTCACGTGGTAAAACGCGACGGCACACGCGAACCATTTGACGCCAACAAAATCAATTTGGCGCTCGTGAAGGCAAGCGAAGGTTTGCCTGACCAGATTCAGAAGGTCGTCCAAGTGGCTACCGAATTACAATTAACATTATTTGACGGCATTACGACCGAGCAACTTGACGAAGCGGTTATTCATACGGCGCTACAAAATGTCAAAGATGACCCCGATTTTGACAAAATCGCCGCTCGCTTGCTTCTCAAGACAATCTACAAGGGTATTCTTGGTGATTACGATTCAGCTGAAGAGCTGCAAAAGCTGCACGCGAAGAAGTTCCCGGAATATATTAAGCAGGGCGTAAAAGAAGGCCTGCTTGACGCCCGAATGAACGATGGTCGTTTCGACCTCAAAACACTCGCAAAAGCGCTGGCACCTGAGCGCGACCAATTAAGTAAATACCTTGGTGTTATTACCAATAAAAACCGCTACGCGCTCCGTAAGCAATCTGGCGCTCCAATCGAAGTTCCACAGTTTACCCACATGCGTATTGCCATGGGTCTTAGCTTTAATGAGGCTGATCCAACTGCGGCCGCTATCGACTTTTATGACCACATGAGCCGACTTGAGTACACACCAGGCGGTAGTACTCGCGTAAACGCTGGTGGCTCATTTCCACAGCTTTCGAACTGCTTCCTGCTGGAAGTACAGGACGACATGGAATCAATTGCCAAAGGTATTCGCGACACGATGTGGATCGCAAAGGGAACTGGTGGTATTGGCATCTCTCTTAATAAGTTGCGTGCCGCTGGTTCACCAGTAAAGACGACCAACACTGAGAGTACTGGTCCAATTCCATTCATGAAGATGATCGACACTGCGCTGTTTGCTGTTTCTCGAAAAGGCAAGAAGGCTGGTGCTGCAGCTCTATACATGGAGAACTGGCACCTCAACTTCCCGCAGTTCCTCGACCTTAAGGCGAACTCGGGTGACCCATACCTTCGTACTCGT
>JALRDG010000052.1 GCA_023257055.1 Candidatus Saccharimonadia bacterium
GTCAGTCAGTCCGCGGTGCGCGCTAGTCAGACGGCCGGTTCGTTCTCACAGGTGGCCATGGGTGGTTTTGGCGCCTAGGGCGACTCCCTGAAAGTCGTGTAATTTCTCTTGGTGAATGCTACAAAGCATCTCACTAAAACAGGCCATGAGCCAGAGAGTTTTTCTCTGTCTCATGGCCTGCACGACTCCATATGTAGACATATGCTGATGAGTCCAGGCTACTGCGGTAACCAAGGACGAAAGTCGTATTACTCGAAACTGCGCTGCAGTGTCTCAAGAGATTGGCTCTTGAATTCATATAATTTTGCTGGGCGATGAGCACCTTCGCGCCATGTTTCGTTTGTTTCTCGAATGAGATCAAGACTGAGGAATTTTTTGCGGAAGTTGCGTTTGTCGAGCTCTTTGCCGAGCGCGGCCTCATACACTGTTTGTAAGTGTGACAGGGTGAACTTCGGGGGCAGCAAACTGTAGGCGACGTTCGTATTGGCGAGTTTTGTCGCGAGGCGCTCACGAGCGTAGGTGATGATATCTTTATGATCGTACGCGAGCTCTGGTAGGTCGTCTACGGGGTAAAATGCTGAAACCTCGCTGCCACCTCCATGTGTGATATCGCGTCCGCAGCCGGTGTATACCACGGAGACAGCATGGCCGCGCGGGTCACGCGCGATGGTGTCAAACGTATAGAGTTGCTCGAGATGCGTAACGTCTTTATCTAGTATGGTGCCAGTCTTGCGCTTCAAAACTTCCCCAAGAGCCTGCTGGGTGGTTTGACCGGCTGCGTTGTATCCGCCAGGAAGTGCCCATGCACCTTTGAACGGCGCCGCACTACGACGTATCAATAGTACGTCGAGCGAGTTGTTATTCATCTGGAATAGTACTGCGTCGACGGTGAGTGTTGGTGGGGTGTACGGGGTCGTAAACTTCATAGTGTAAGTATAGCACTAACTCGATACAGCGTGTATGATTCATGGCGATAAAACTCGACGGTGATACCGAGGGTGACGTATACTACGAAACGAACCTATGACAAAAGAGACAAAAAAGATGACGCATCGCCAAAGAGTAAGAGGTATTCTTGGCGTAGCGAGGGAATCTGCCGCGGCAGCGCCATTTGCCATGGTCGTAAAGATTGTCGGTACGGTAATTTCTGCCGGGCTACCTATCGTCACTACGTACTTTGCGGCTCTGACGACGACCGCCTTAGCTGATGCGTACGCTGGTGACGACACGGCAGGAGAACGAGCGATTACCTATGTCATTATCACGGCCGCTCTTGGAGTACTGATGACTGCATGGAGTAGCTTTGAGCAGTATGTGAATGCTTATTCAAAGTATGCGATTGATGCTGCTATGAGCGACAGAATGTACGATCACTTCCTTAATCTTGATTATTGGCAGTACGACGACAAAAAAATCGTTGACATGTTCGATCGTGCAAAACAGTTTGCTCAATTTTTTTCATATGTATTCGATAGTTTATCGAGTATTTTTAGAGATGTCATTACGATGATATTTGCTCTGATTGCCTTGTCGCTAGTGAATTGGTGGCTAGCGCTTATCGTACTAGTGGCTGTCATACCGGGTATTATTATTCAATTCCGATTATCTCGTTTGCAGACTAGCCATTGGAACAGCACTGTAGAAGCACGACGTGCACGTAATAATATCGAATGGAATTTACTTGAGCCGCGAGCTATTGCGGAAATCAAACTTTACGGATTGGCAAGTCACCTATTGCAGCTGCGCCAAAAGTACCGCGACAAAGACGAAAAGAACCGGTTGGCGTTCGAGCGTCAGTTTATCCCGAAACGTCTCAGTGGCGACATATTGGAGGCTGTTGCTGAAGTTGTCGTATTGGTATATACGGCTCTGCAGATTGTCGCGCGTGAGCAGCCAATCGGACAATTTCTCTATGTCCAGCAAATTACCTCACGGGCGTTTTCTTCGCTGCGGAGTTTCGTGGGGTCATTAAACAATGTCGACGAAGACATTGCCAACCTGTTCGATTACAGAGAGTTCATGGAATTACCTGGAGCGGCGCATCAACAGAAGCGTTTAAGCATGCCGCCAAAGGAAATTACTTTCGAAAATATATCGTTTACGTATCCCGGAACGGAAAATTCGGTGCTTCAAAATATTTCCATGACGATACGGTCTGGAGATCGTATAGCGATCGTTGGCGAAAATGGAGCAGGAAAGTCTACCTTCATAAAGATACTATTAGGACTATATAAGCCGACTCAGGGTGTCGTGACGCTTGATGGTAAAAATCTCCATGCATATGATCCGGCAAGTTGGCATAAATATCTGGCAGTGTTGCAACAAGATTTTCAGTCGTATACTTTTACGACCGCCCGCAGCAACATCGTGTTTGGCAATATCGCGGCGAAATATTCAAATGAGAAATTGGTTGCCGCGGCAAAGCAGGCCGAAGCACAGGAATTCTTGGAAAAATTGCCGAAAAGTTACGACACATTGATGGGTAAATGGATGGAACATACTGATGGCACGAGCGGCGTAAGTCTTTCTGGTGGTCAATGGCAGCGGCTAGCGCTAGCTCGTAATTTCTATCGTGACAGTCCAATCATTATTCTCGATGAACCGACCAGTGCGATCGACGCCCTAGCTGAGTCGCGCATATTTAAGCGGTTGTTCGCCGACAAGAGGCGGACGGTTGTTGCGATAAGTCATCGCTTAAGTACTGTAGAAAAGGCAGATATAATCTATATGTTTGAGGCGGGGCAGATTGTCGAGCAGGGAACGTATGATGAGCTGGTTGCAAACCGGGGTCGCTTTTATCGCATGTTTGAGTCGCAAATAGTCCGTGATATAAAATAGAACCCGAATTCGGGTTCTATTTTAATAGCGTTTGGTAGTATACTACCAGCTGCGCTGACGGAATGAACCGCCACCGTTGCCGCCGCGATCGTTGTTGCCGCTGAATTCGCGACGTGGACGATCCTCTTTGGCGCGGGCAAGGCCCACGTTGATGGTTCGACCGTCAAGGTCTTTGCCATCGAGCTGATCAACAGCTTTTTGGTTGTCGTCTTCGTTGACGTATTCTACGAAGCCGAAGCCTTTCGAACGTCCGCTATCACGATCAGTGATAACACGGGCGCTTTCTACTGGGCCAATTTGCTCAAAGAAAGCTTTGAGCGTATCGTCAGTCGTTGCATATGCAAGGCTGCCGATAAAAAGATTTTGCTTAGACATAAAGCCAAAGGCACCTTTCCTCTTAGTTGTTCTGTGCCAGAATGCCATGTTCGAACGGACCAGAGGACCATATAGGTACCTATCGTGACTTAACGTTTTCGCATGTTTTTTCTAACATTCTCTATTTAAGCATGTATGCTCAAGAATTACTATACTAAATTGTTGAAAAAACAATTCTTGCAATTGCAACAAGTGCCAACCCGAAAAAGACCGTATTAAGAACGGCAGGTTGTAGTGCTTGTTTTTTGTACGAAAGGATTGCGAGTAATGCAGATCCAACGAGTGTCAAGCCGTGATAGGTGATGGAATTTCCGCCGGCAAGACCAGTAGAGAGGAGCGCGTATCCACTTAAAATAAGGATAACGCCCATCCAACCTACATATTCTACTACTTTTTTACTCATTATACAAACTATAGCACAATACTATGCCGCTTGCGTTTATTTGGCGAAGGTGTATGATAAGGGTAAGCTGGTACGCATCGGGGTGCCGCCATTGTTAAAATAAACATATAAAAACAAACCAGCGCCCCTGGGTGGGCGCGTAGCAGCCAGCAAAATGCCACTCTATCCAACTGAGTGGTTTTTTGTTACAATTACCTACGTACTTGGGGCATTAGCTCATTTGGCTAGAGCGCTTCGCTGGCAGCGAAGAGGTGAGCGGTTCGAATCCGCTATGCTCCACCAAAGTAAAAACTCGATTTTCGGATCGGGTTTTTACTTTGGTAAATATTTACAGCTCGGCGAAGTTGTCGACCTATAGGGCACGTGAAATGAAATTGTGTCACAATAAAAACATGCCCAACCTTCATTCCTTTGATACTACCGACCAGCTTGCTAGCGAAGTTGCACGTATGACGATTGACACTCTCATGGAAATACTCCGATCCAGAGGGGCTGCAATATGGATTCTTGCGGGCGGTACTTCGCCACTTGCGGCATACCGCTACATTGCCGAGCACTATTCAGCCGCCCTTGATTGGTCCAAGGTGACGATTATCCTTGGTGATGAACGAATGGTTGCCCCGGATCGACCGGATTCGAACTGGCGGCAAATTCGCGAAGCACTTTTTGTTAATAATGCATTTAATCAGGCTCATCAAATTCTACCAGACACTTCCATGCCAGCCGACATGACTGCTCGGGTGTACGAAGAAAAGGTACGTGAGGAGTTACATCGGATCGGCCCTAAGGCGACGATTGCTTGGCTCGGTATGGGAGAAGATGGCCATACGTTATCATTGTTCCCTGATCATCAAGATAGTCGACCGACGGAAAGTCTCGTCGTGCCGGTATATAATTCGCCGAAGCCGCCTAGTGAGCGCATCTCTCTTACGGCAAATGCTCTAACGGGAGTGCGGGTGGCTTTCGTTTTTGCGACCGGGCAAGCGAAACAACATGCACTACAGCGAGCACTACGGGAAGGCGACCTTCCGATTGCGCAAGTAGCTCACCATGTGAAGTCTAATGGCGGTATGGCGCATTGGTTCGTTGACAGGGACGCATACCCTTCGGCAATGTAAAAGCCGGCCCGTGCTTTGTATCCCATCGGTAAATAAGGTATGATACAAAGTAGTTATGGTAAAGCAATTTCTCCTTAAAAAACTGTCACAGTACGTGCGGACATATTTTATGAAACATACTGATATACGGTTGATTATTGTCGTCGGTAGTATTGGCAAGACGACGACAAAAATCGCCATTGCACGTATGTTATCGGAGCAATATGCTGTTCGCATGCACGAAGGAGACCCACGTTCTCGTATCGACACGATGCTGCAGTTGCTGGGAATTGATTACCCAGGGAATAAAAATAGTCCGCTTGCTTGGCTTTCGATATTGCGTGCCGCAAAGCAGCGCATCGAGCAGCCGAGCGATACGCAGTATATCATTCAGGAGCTTGACCCGTGGAAAGCTGGCGCCAGTACGTTCTTCGAGGGGATTATTCGGCCGGACATTACTGTCGTGACAGGAATTTCCGACGGGCCGATACGTGGATTCGGCTCTATCGAAGAAAAAGCAAAAGAGATATTGCAGGTAGCGAACTTTAGTAAGTATGCCTTAGTAAATCGCGATGATAGCGACGGCCGATTCGCTGCATTTCTTACGAATGCGAATATTTCGACCTACGGAGTCAGCGGTACAGCTGAGCATCGATTCATTGAAGAAGATAGCAGTTTGTTTGGTGGGCATAAGGGGTTGCTTTCATCCCCGCTTGCGCCGCATGAGCTACCGATAGAATTTTATTTAGCTGGTGAGAAAAACGTACGTCCCGGTATCGCCGCTTGTGTGATCGGGTTGCTGGCTGGTATGCAGCCGGAGGCGGTCGTATCGGCTGCGACGCGTATAAAGCCGCTCGCTGGGCGGATGAATATTTTACGTGGCGTGCGTGGATCGACCATTATCGATGATAGCTACGGAGCGACCTATCCGTCGGCGATGGCTGCTTTACAAATGCTGTATGCACATCAGGCGCCGCAACGCATTGCCGTATTTGGCGACATGCTGGCGACTCCAGAAGAGCACGAAGCGCTTGGTGCACATTGTGACGGCATTGAAATTCAGTGGCTCGTAACAGTAGGTGAGAAGGCTGAGCGATATCTCGCACCGCAAGCCAAAGCGCAAGGCTGCCAAGTGCGCTCATTCCGCAACGCTATGGAGGCGGGAGTGTTTATTGGAAGTGTCTTGGAAGATAAAGGGCTGGTGTTGTTTAAGGGTGCGTCAGAGGGAATTTACCTCGAAGAGGCGATTAAAATAATTTTACACAGTACTGCCGACGAAAAGCTTTTGCCACGCCAAACACAAGCGGAGCTTGACGCCAAAGCTGCCTATTTTGTAAAGGAATAACACCTACCGTCAGATCGTTTGGTATACTGATAAGAGTATGAAACGATATTCTCCAACTGATATTGAGCAAAAGTGGCAAGACGTCTGGGAACGTGATGGCACCTATGTGGCCGATCTGAACGACACAACACGCCCGAAGTACTATGGATTTAGTATGCTGCCAGGTATTACGGGCGCCGGCATTCACATTGGCCACGGCCGAACCTATCAGTTTAGCGACATTAAAGTCCGTGCAAAACGACAGCAGGGTTACAATGCCTATCATCCGATTGGTTGGGATAGTTTTGGCTTGCCGGTAGAAAACTATGCCATTAAAGTTGGCAAAAAACCGCGCCAAGCTCACGATGAAGCAAAGCAGAACTTCACAGCACAGCTGAAACGGCTCGGCTATAGCTACGACTGGTCTAAAGAAGTGAGTACCGCCGACCCACAGTATTATAAGTGGACGCAGTGGATTTTTAATCAGCTCTACAAGCACGACTTAGCATATCAAAAAGAATCACCACAGTGGTGGTGCGAGACAGATAGCACAGTACTTGCCAATGAGCAGGTCGAGGGCGGAAAATGTTGGCGCTGCGGTAATCCGGTGTCAAAGCGTAATTTAAAGCAATGGTTTTTCAAAATTACTGCCTACGCCGATGAAATGCTCGAGGCGACCGACGCACTTGATTGGACTCCAATGGTCAAGACGATGCAGAAAAATTGGATCGGAAAGAGCGAAGGCGCTGAAATCGAGTTTAAGGTAGTTAGCCACGACGAAATTATTACGGTCTTCTCAACCCGTCCAGACACGTTATTTGGCGCAACGTTCTTGGTGCTTGCACCGGAACACGAACTGATTGATAAAATTACGGCCGATGATGCACGCGATGCCGTAAATAACTATGTTGCCGAGGCGAAGCGTAAGTCGGAAATCGAACGCATGAGTGATACCCGTGAAAAAACCGGCGTACCGACTGGCGCGCATGTGATTAATCCCGCGACCGGTGAGGAGATTCCTGTATGGGTGGCCGATTATGTACTTTCTGGGTACGGAACTGGTGCGGTCATGGCCGTACCAGCACACGACGAGCGTGATTTTGCTTTTGCCGATGCATTTAAGTTGCCTGTCGTAGAGGTGATTGAAAAACCACACGATTCTGCTGAGCAGTGCTATCACGGCGAAGGTTTGTTAATTAATAGCGGTACCTTTGATGGTCGAGCTAGTAGTGAAGCTCGTGAGGAAATCGTTGCCTGGCTGGAACAAGAGGGGGTAGGGCGTACCAAAACGACCTACAAAATGCGTGACTGGCTGATTAGTCGTCAGCGTTATTGGGGTGCGCCGATTCCAATCGTACATGTCGATGGCTTTGCGCCGATTGCGGTCCGTGACGAACAACTTCCGGTGCTCCTGCCGGAAGTGGAAGATTTCAAGCCGAAGGGGGGCAATACGTCCGTTTTGGCTGAAATTGACCACTGGGTACGTGTCTGGGTAAATGTGGAAACTGGTGAGACCGTCGATATTACCCAGCCAAAACCTGATGGCGACGCTTGGCACGAAGGTCGTCGCGAGACCGACACAATGGACGGCTATGCGTGTAGCAGCTGGTATTTCCTTCGATATCTTGATCCGTTCAACGACGAAGCTGCATGGAATACTGATCGTATGCAGTACTGGGCGCCGGTCGACTACTATAATGGCGCCGACCACGCCGTCGCTCACTTGCTCTATAGCCGGTTCTGGATGCGCTTCTTCCATAGCCTCGGCTTAGTTCCGACTCCCGAGCCGTTCAAGCGAATGATGTACAACGGCTATATTATGGCGCCTGATGGCGAAAAAATGAGCAAGTCAAAAGGTAACGTAATCGATCCGATGGAAATCATGGACAGCGGGTACGGTGCCGATAGTCTTCGTGTATACGAAATGTTTATTGCGCCATACGACATGGATGCGCCATGGGACACGCGAGGTGTTCCAGGAACGTATCGTTTCTTGAATCGAGTGTGGAATTTAGTGCAAGAATATTGTGAAAGTGCAGAGGTGTCACTTGATGATACGACAGAAAAGGAAATCCTAACGGTCGCACATAAAACCGCGCGTAAAGTAACGAGCGACATCGAAGACGAAAAATTCAACACGGCTATCGCGGCAATGATGGAGGCGGTCAATGCACTCTATAAACTCAAGCAGCGAGGGATTGGCCGTAATGCAGCTTGGCAGTATGCTGTCGAAAGCCTGCTCATGGTACTAGCGCCATTTGCCCCCCATATTACCGAAGAGTTGTGGCACGATATTGGGTATGAGGACACGATTCATGTTGATCATTGGCCGACATGGGATATGCAGTATATTACCGAAGATACGAAAACGATTATTGTACAAGTGAACGGTAAAGTTAGGGCGAAGTTAGACGTACCCGCGGATATTAACGAAGAAGCTGCTATTGAGTTGGCGCGCGCCAATGAACACGTACAGCAATTTATAACAGGCGAGCCAAAGAAGGTCATTTACGTACCGGGCAAGCTGGTAAATATCGTCGTTTAAGCGTTGGGGTTGGGCGTCGAAGCAAGATAGTCGGCGTCTACACGAACCTGACCAAAGCCATTCTTTTCTAGTGTGACAGAGATAATATCATCTGGTCCAGCCATCTCGCCAGTTTCGTGGATGATTTCACCGCCAAGGATAATACCCTGGGTATCGATACCGGCTACATCTGCAAAAGGTATGTCGTGCTTGTCGGCAAGTTCGGCGCTGAGGTTGGCAACTGCAGTTCGCGTACCGCCGCCTTCGACACGACTTGTAGCTGTGTCAATTGTCTCGTACTGCATGCCGTAGCCTGCTGTCAGTGCGCCCGTAAGCGCAAGAATACCGAGCCCAGTAGTGAGGCCGCGGTTTTGGCGAGCGTACTCAAGGCCAGCTATAAAGATATTTTCTGGCCTATTTTGTGGGGCTGAATCTGGGGTGGTATGCATCGTTGTGTACATTATAGCTTATATATTAGCATAAACATTGATAAAAGTCAATTATTATATACTATTTCTCTACCCACTTGAGAAAAAATGTGTTTAGCAGTATAATTGATTCAAGTTGAAATCATTAGCACATAATAAAG
>JALRDG010000086.1 GCA_023257055.1 Candidatus Saccharimonadia bacterium
TTACTTATCAGCTGGTGTTTCAGCAGCTTCTTCAGAAACTGGTGCTTCAGCTTTAGCTGGAGCAACAGTTACGTCGTTTACTGCCTCGCGGTCGAAGTTAACTGCCTTAAGGCGAGCACTCTTACCGCTACGGTTACGAAGGAATGAAAGATAGTTACGTCGAACCTTCGAACGTCGCACAACTTCAACTTTTTCTACAAGTGGACTGTGTAGCATGAAGCTTTTCTCTACGCCAACGCCGCTAGCAATCTTGCGAACGGTAATGCGTGAGGTATGCGATTTCTTGTTGTCAGTACGGATAACGACACCTTCGAATATCTGAACACGCTCTTTCGCGCCTTCTTTAATCTTCTGGTGAACACGGACGGTATCACCGCTACGAACGTCAACGACGTCGTGCTTTTTCTGCTCGTCATTTACTTTTTGGATTAGTGCAAAACTCATTTTTCTCTCGCTTTTACGTTATATCTACAATCAATTACTTATTGTAGCACAGTTTTAGTAGTTTTGGAAGAGCCTACGATGTGTAATTTCGGGCATTCATAACCGCTCGCAGCATAGAGTGCTCATAACAAGTATCGGCTAATATTGCTTTTTTATTGAGTTTATGCTATTATACAGTAATCAACGCAAGTAGCCCTTTTCACCTGCTCAGATATGAGCAATTGAGACCAAGGAGTTGTCATGCTGATTACAGCTGAACACACATACCTGATCATTCTCGTCCTGTGCTCGCTCTCTCTCAGTGTAATGGCCCGCAGCTGGGGAGAGTACTTCGCTAAAGTAAAGGCGTCTCGCGACCTGGCACCAATGTCGGCGCAAACGGATTTCATTCTATGTATCCTCGTGGTGGCACTCGTCATAATTAGCGAAGGGCCAGGTACAGTTCTTACAGATCTCCGCTTCTACGAAGTCACATCTCCCATCAAGTGGATCGCGTTTTTACCCGGAATCGTTCTTGTCGTCTCCCACCTGATTTACTGCAAGCGGCAACGGCGACACGCGTCGCAATCACAGGCATAACAGCACAAGATTGTTATAGGTGAAGTGTGGCTACCTTGGTCTCACTTCACCCTATGTGCGCAACAAATATTGCGCCTATAGGGTGAAGTAATACACCATTCTACTAAATAACCCTATTTACTTCTTCGAGCGTCGTTTCGCCGCGTAGTGCCGCGAGCACACCGGCTTCTAAGAGTGTCACCATACCGTCACGACGCGCCTGCTTCTCAATGACTTCGCTGTGAACATCTTGAATTTCACCACGAAGGAACTTCTGAATAGATTCGCCGACGACCATTTGTTCCATAATTACTACTCGCCCCTTATAGCCGAATGGTATCTCGGGAGTCGGGACAGGCCGCCACAATTTGAAATTCTCAAGATCTGGTTTTTCGATATGGCTTGGTAGATCTTTTAGCACTGTCTGCACCCATTGTCGTGTCGCTTCATCAGGTTCGTACTCTTCTTTGGTTGCGTCATCAAGCCGGCGAACGAGCCGCTGCGCAATGACGAGCCGAATTGCCGAGCTGAATATTGGATTGACGCCAATGAGGTCGATCATGCGGCTAAATGCCGCGCCCGTAGAGTTCGCATGGAAGGTCGATAGCACCAAATGACCAGTAATCGAAGCTTGGATTGCCGTCCGGGCCGTGTCTTGGTCACGAATCTCACCGACCATCACGACATCCGGGTCGAGACGAAGCACTGCACGCAAGCCATCCGCGAAGCTCTGGCCGCCCGTCGTATCGATAGGAATCTGCGTAATACCATGAATGCCGTACTCAACTGGATCTTCGAGTGTGATGATTTTGCGGTCACTCGTATTAAGTGCATTAAGCATACTGTACAGAGTCGTCGACTTACCGCTACCGGTCGGTCCGACCATCAGCACCATGCCGCGCGGATGAGAAATAATTTCGTCGATTTCCTTACGTTCTCGTGCTGCAATCCCAAGAAGATCGAGCTGCAGTAAGCTTTCGTCGAAATTGAATAGTCGCATAACGGCATCTTGACCGTACATTGTCGGGACTGTTTCGATACGTAAGTTTAGAATATGCGTCGCACCTGGCCGGTGGATATCCTGCTGAATATGGCCCGATTGCGGCGTCGTTGCGGCCGTTGATATATTCGCCCGTGAAGCCAACGCACTCATGATTACGCGGTAGCGATCTTTTTCTAGCATGGCGACATTATGCAGTGCACCGTCGATACGCATGCGAACACGAATAGCTTCACGTTGATTTTCAATATGGATATCGCTAGCGCCAAGTTTATCGGCTTGGTCGATTAAATACTCGAAGACGAGGTCAGTACTGACCGAGTTAAGCGTCTTACTTACCTCTGATAACGTGTCACTGTCACCTTCTTTGGCAATTTTGATATCTTCGTAAATCGTCTGCTTCGGCGGGTCGTAGCGCAGCATGAATGCACGGAACGAGCTGGCGCTGATCAAGAAAAACTCGACCGTATACGCATGCTCACCGTACTGCGTTCG
>JALRDG010000004.1 GCA_023257055.1 Candidatus Saccharimonadia bacterium
CGCATACGAACACGAATAGCTTCACGTTGATTTTCAATATGGATATCGCTAGCGCCAAGTTTATCGGCTTGGTCGATTAAATACTCAAAGACGAGGTCGGTACTGACCGAGTTAAGTGTTTTACTGACCTCAGAGAGAGTGTCGCTGTCACCTTCTTTTGCAATCTTGATATCTTCGTAGATTGTTTGCTTCGGCGGGTCATAACGCAACATAAACGCACGAAACGAACTGCCGCTGATAAGGAAGAATTCAACATTATAAGCGTGCTCACGATACTGTTCACGCAAGTTCTGAATGAGAGACTGTGGCGTTTGGCTCGTTACGCCAAAGCGAAACGGCGATTCATCCGTACCCATCGCAAGCGGCACAATACGCCCTTTGTACATCTCCTCGTTCGTCATGACTTCACGGGCCAGTGGTAGTGACTCTTCTATCGTACGCGTGTCAAGGTATGGGATACCGAGGATGGCCGCACGCTCGCGAGTAGCGTTCTCGTCCTGCTCACGGCGGCGTTCTATGATTTTATGATCGTCCATTACCATCACTATAGCACGCAGCATAAGCATTTTATAGTGATATACTAGGGAAAATATGCCCGAAATAACCCTACTGGTGCACAATATTCGCTCGACGCACAATGTCGGGGCGATTTTCCGTACGGCCGAAGGATTCGGAGTGAAAAACATTATCCTCTCGGGCTATACACCATATCCAAAAACTAGCAGCGATAACCGTTTGCCGCACATTACCGATAAGCTCCACTCGCAGATTCATAAGACAGCGCTCGGCGCAGAAGACATGGTGCCTTTCGAGCAGTACGATGATATCCGTACATGGCTATGCGAAAACGACGAGACAGCACAGCTGCCCGTCATCGCCCTTGAACAAACTCCGGATAGCATCATGTTACAAGATTTTCAGGCACCGAAAAAGTTTGCTCTTTTTCTTGGTGAAGAAGTTCATGGCATTGAAGACGACCTGCTCGCCTACTGCAATCAGGTCGTTGAGATACCGATGTGCGGCCAGAAAGAATCATTCAACGTGTCTGTCGCCACCGGTATTGCACTCTACGGCCTTACTTTTGGTCATCGATAAAACGGTCGAACGATCGCAGCGCATTTTCTAAGCTATCCTCGAGAGTATAATCACTACTAAGCTGCGCAACGACATTCGACTTCTCGTCGAGCAAGTACAACGCCGGTCCGACTTCGCCAGTCGCAATAAAGGACAACTTCACACCAACACTACAGCCATATGCATCTGCCTTTTCAAGAAGCGCGCGCATCGTAGTCGAAAAATCATTACGGTTCGCTAATTCAATCACGCTCGGCGTCGCATCGGTTTGATTTTGGCCACTAGAGATATTTGACTGCATATGTTCAAAACGCTGCATCAAACTCATATCCGATGAAGTTTGCGGCGTAGCCCTTCTGTTTCGTGGCATGGATAGTTCGTCGCGTATTCGCGCTGCCCCATCTTCCTCTCGCCATTCCTCGGCAAACATCGTCTGACTAAAGTTTTGGGCGGAAAAGCCATAGACCCCATACTCGGTTAGCCGCACCGCACAATTCATATAGATGCCAATAGAAGCAAGATTTTTCTCGATAAAACGCTCCAGACTGATCTGCTTCTGTCGGCGCGCGCCACGGAAGGTTCCATAATTATACGTATACATACTTTCAGTCACATCGCAGACACCTTCCGCTACTAACTGCGTAATGTCGAGCCGCAAGCTCGTCGACTCGCCAGTCTCACTATTTCTGAAAATTACTTCAGGGTACTTTACTACTTGGGCTGCACCATGACACATAGGACAATCGTTCGTCTTTTTTCCAGTACCTTCACAAGCCGTACAGTCCGGATCGGCTTCACCCTCCTCCCGCAGACGCTCCGACTCCATTCCACCGCCGCTTAGATCGCTAAAGACTACACCGCCATGCGTACACGAGCATTGCAGCTCAAATTCACCCACCCCCTTACAGTTACGACACGGCAACATCTCACTGCCAATATCTGGCCGCTCATGGAGATACTCTTTTGCCGCCAGGATAATCTCCGCCTCGGATACTCCGGTTTCACACCATTTCTGATAATCAGGATGGTCGATTTCCGCCCGGAGTCTTTTGTAATAGTCCGTCATATCTGGCTCGTTGTCGCGCGGCAAACTTCGCCGAAGCTCCGCCACATCTGCAGCATTAGCGACTACCATCGCTTCTTTCGCCGGTGTTTTGATATAGTACTCCGTTTCACCCGCCTGCACCCGGTGCGTCATCGTATCGCCGGCATCGACAAACTGAATAAGCTTCACGCCGCACAACGACAGCCCCACCATATATTCTTCGTCGAGTATTTTTTCCAGCTCGTCTTTTACATATTGTGG
The DNA here is from genome assembly GCA_023257055.1 of Candidatus Saccharimonadia bacterium. Classification (GTDB taxonomy): domain Bacteria; phylum Patescibacteriota; class Saccharimonadia; order Saccharimonadales; family Saccharimonadaceae; genus JALRDG01. Next base: position 2,381 of record JALRDG010000004.1, read on the forward strand.
CGGTCGTTCGCCGATTTGTTCCGGATGTATCATATGTGTCTCGTTCCTATCATGGTATTTTAATCGGTATACCAGTTCTATGATTCAAGCATACAAGACCACAAGGGCCGTTTCTAGTCGAGACTTTTTACCTAAAAAATAGAATCTAGCAATCATCAGGAGTTAAAGTTGAGCAAGTAATTAAAATACCGATACTCTACTTGAAAGATCATGCAGCGCTACCGGTTGCCACAAGCATCACGCTATACTGCCGTACCTCTTAGATAAATACTTAAGCGCATCATCTACGCCTTCCCTGGCATTAATGCTGTAACTCATCCTCGCCATAGGCTGGTACCCGTGCTCTGGTTTCGTTAGTTCAAATGAGGCATTAGATTCGCCCATTCCTACATATCGCATCCGATATATAAGTTCCAAGCCGATTTTTCCTACTTTTTGTCGAAGCTCGTCAAGTCGCTCGTCGTAGTCCACCGATTCTACGCGTTCGTGATACATCTCCTGAATAATCCTGTATTGTAGCTGATTCAAAATACCATCAGGAGTTACATCTGTATTGTCTGCTCCACGTCGATGTTGCAGTATGGCTCTTTTATTCCCATTTTCCACCCACGTGTCAATGAGAATGTGTATGCCATCTGCCAACGGTTCGCTCGGATGGATTTTTACATCTCCAGTCATAGGCTTTCCTGCGACATACGAGCGCGGAAGGGTAGTCAGGTTCAATGACAAGTATTTCTCCGCAGACAGACTTCCATCAGACCCTATAGAATAAGTAGTTTTTATATCGAGTGGCGCTTGAAGTGCACGATTCCGCGCTGAAACTAGGTTGGCGACATTCATCGGTATATCGTAATGACGCCCATCATCATCGACATAGCGCACCAACGGATTTTTATACACTTCCCGCGACCAACCAGTTGTATAGCAAGCATACTTCGTTTCCTCTGGACAATGAGCGCATTTCACGGTCTCATCGTCGTTCGATTGCCATGATTTTTCTGCGAGCTCGTGTGCACGTAATATGATGTCGTCAGTGTCGATCACGTCCGAAGTATCCCGCCACTGTTCAAAAGCTTCCCATCCTTTATCGTCAGGGGCGAATTTCCATTCATCCTCCTCGCTACTTTCTCTGCTAATCACACGTTTTCGATCAGCTGAAACGTAATCAGCAAGGCTGTCATAGACCGCCGTCTCGGCGAGTTGTTTTACTCGCACCGTTCGCTTGAGTTCACGCCCAGACTCCTCGAAACGTTTTACATCGGTTCGTTCTACTGTTCGCTTTTCCAGCGCACCGACTCTACCGTCAGCATACAGATGAATAGGCCCACTTACTGAATCGAGAAAATCAATCTCTTTCTTTTTCCTTGGCGCCTTCTCAGAATCTAATCTCTCATTCATTGTATCGTTCTCCTTAACTTTACTATGTAATGGATACTACAAAGAATCTAGTCGAGACTTTTTACCTAAAAAATAAGGGCTCGTAATGAGCCCTTATCACCTCCTTGAAAATAGAATCTACCAACCGTCAGGAATTAAAGCCGAACAGTTCGTTATAGTGATCCGAAGTAAGGTACACAGTCACATGCCAGATACCATCGCCAGACAGCACCTCGGCAAGTGTCGGCGCGCCGCCCTTGTACACTGGGGGCGTATCAGTCTCGACACACCGCCACAGCAAGTTGACGAACTTCGGTTCGCACTCCTGCTTCAGCACGCCAAGATTATCGCTGACATTCCCGTATCCACTTTGGTGGTTAATCTCCAGCTCCATAGTGATACGTTCACTACCAGGTTCGACACCGGTGGTAACGTACTCCGCCTTGCTCGACGGAATCGTCAACGGAAAGTGCGACCCATCATGCACGTAGTCAACCGTGAATCCCGTATCAAGACTGGACCGCATGTCGACGCTGTGAGTAAACAACCCGGAACGCGCCGTCATGTCGGTAGTCGTGCCTGAAACGGCGTTTCCGATAACAAGTGGATACGTACCGCCATGCTCCATTCCAAAGCCATATTCGGCGGCCAGGGCAGGAGTTGCCGGCACATCCATGCGATTCTCTTGGTCGATCGCCATGAACATGAAAATATTCAGAACGATATACCCGGCAATAAACGCCACGCCCGTCCAAAACCGAGAGCATCGTCGATGTCCTCTGCGCAGCCGCCTCAGGTGCGCCAGCTGAGCGCGATCATCTTCATCGAGTTGCGATTCCTTGGCAGACTCTAACACGGAAAGCCTGCGCTGCTGATGCCGCGTAAGCTCCTTATCCGAACCGATCATTACATACCCAACGAACGCCGCAAGCATCAGAATAACCACCAGCCACACGACTGTCCAGAGAATACCCCAATCGAATTGGATGTCCATCTCTCTCACTTCTTTCTATTTTTCAACGAACAGTGATTTCGTCATGATACCATTCATATGGCAACTACGCAACGTATTATGCTTTCCTACAACTGTATTGTGCGATACTATAATGGCATGCTGCACCACGTACAAAAGCACATCCTTGACCAACTCGCCATAGCGGAATCTGCGCCATACGGACGACTAAAGCCTACCAGCATGGACGGCAATAGCTTTACGTATCATTTAAAACAGCTTCTAGCGACTAAGTACATTTCACGCACCGAAAATGGCGATTACACACTAACTCAGCGTGGCCGAACATACATCGTGCACCGCTATGAAAATGCCAGCCTACAGGCGCATTCGATATTCCTTGTCGTCATAAAAAGTGGCGATCACTACCTACTCCGTGAACGCCTTGTGCAGCCACTGCTGGGCTACTCCGGCTTTATACATGGTGAGCCGAAGCACGATGAAACTCTTATCGAGGCCGCGCAACACCGAGTACGAGAAAAGACCGGCTTCGACATCACACTTACCGTTTGCTCATCGGGGCTTATCAGCATCACTCATGCAGGTGAACTGCAAAGTTACTCGCATGCTGTCGTCCTGTGCGGCAAACTGCCGAGCAACCAGCAATTCACCGAAGCGGACTCTACAGGTAGGAACTTCCTTGCCGAAAAAACTGACTTTCATTCCATTAACCTACTTCCGAGCTGCCAAGATATTATTACTGCGATCGAACAGAACACGCCATGGTTCGAACTAAGCTACGCTATATAATGAGCGACCATTTGACAATAACTGATCTTTATACTTACATAAAACACATATTTTGATTTTGTCTAGTAGCGTGATCATGGTATTATGATAAAGTATTCGCACCTTTCAGATAGGAATTTCAATGCCCGGAAGTCCGGAAGTAAAGCTTGGGAAAAGCATCTACCATCACCACTTTTCACCCTCCGTCGTTAAGGGTATGCGCCTAAAAATTACTGGTGAGCATGGTGTGCGGAAATATAAGGGCGGCAATTTATACGAAAGTATTGAGGCTACCCTCGAACATTTCACGATCGGTTCTGATAAGTACTCGCGCAATTCGCAACTCAACTTCCTGCTCGATGTTACCGCCCCAACAAATGCGTGGGCTGTCAGGTCACTGGAGGAAGTTTCCGACATGCTAGCAGAAGACGACGACGAAACCGACGAACAGCGAATGCTACGCCACATGGAGACATTTAGTCACAACCCCATCTTTCTGCGGGCCGCATCGTCGTCCAACATTATTGCCACCGGTGACGTTCTGTACTTCACGTCGTTATATAACCAACAAGTATACGAAACCATCGGCCACATTACCGATATTGAAATTCTGTCCGTCCCCTGAGCCCCGCTTTCGCCCTCTGACACCAGAAAGGCCCATATGTGCGGGGCCTTTCTTTTTTTGCAAATGAATAGCGCGCATATTCCCGGAGGAACATGCGCGCTTTTGACGACCGTTCGTTACTGACTTGCAAGCCAGGCCAGCGAAAGGACGATAAACATCACCACAAATACTGCAACGAAGATTACACCGGCGGAAAAATCACCGACAATCTTATGCCTATGCATGTACCGTAGCACAAAAAATGTCAGCAAAATGACGGCGAATGCGATTACAGGGACAGACCCCATAAAATAACTCGACTCATACATGCCGCTGACCGACATAGCGCTCATAGCATGACTTGATTGTTGTATTCCAATCATAGGAAAACAGGTCCTTTCGCGAGAATATTCGGGCGATCACTTCTACAGTACAAGAAAATAGCTAAAATGTCAATTCTACTTCAGAACGACACAGTCTTCACCAAGTGATTTTACCAGCTCGCCGATCAGCGCATCACTCGCATCAACACGAAACGGCAAGCGCATCGCCGAAGTATTGTCTTCGCCAATTACCAAGATAACGTCAGTATTGCCGTCATATCGCCCGCAAATCTGCTTTAAGGCCAAAAGCGACGCCTGATCCTCAGGCTTCTTTACTTTCACGTATAACTTCTTCACTGGCGGAATATCAAGCACGGGGCGCGGGCGTTCCTTCGGAACCTCTTCGTCAGCCTTTTTCGGCGGCTTGCTAACAGGCGCCGAGACATTCCCGCCGGACTTTTTCGCCTTGTACTCCGCTACACGCATCGCCTTCACTTTACTGCTCATTTTTGGTGCATCCATCTTACGGCCGGTAGATTCATAGCTTCGTAACTCATCATCAGTAATTTCAATCACGTCGTCCGCAATGATACTAGCCTCGTCACGTAAATTTCCATCTCGATCTCGTGCATTCACCTTTCCGGTGACTCGCACCACGGCATCCTGTACGAGCTTCGCGCCTGTCTGTTCAAACAGGTTCGGAAACACGACAACTTCCGCTTCGTTAGTCTTATCCTCAATCTTTACGAACGCCATTTTTGTGCCAGATTTCGTAATAATGGTTCGCACAGAGCTCACCAAGCCGCCAATCGTCACCTTCTTGCCATCGATATCTGCCGACACTCGCGACAACGGAATCGTTTGTTCCTGAAAGTACGTATCGTAATTATCAAGCGGATGTGCGCTAATATATAGCCCCAGCAGTTCACGCTCCCAGGTCAGGCGCTCTTTATCGGTATGTTTAGCTGGAGCGGGCTGAATTGTCATCGTAGGAGTTACTTCACTCGATGAGTCAGCAAGCATACCAAACAAGTCAGTCTGTCCACTCAACGCTTCCTTCTGAAGCTTTGTGGCAAATGCCTGAATATTTTCAAGATTATACAGTAGGTCAGATCGATCGGCCATAGCATCGAAACCGCCTGATTTTATTAAGGAATCCCAAGCTTTTTTATTGAATTTTGACGTGCTTACTCGCTTGGCGAAATCCTCGATGGAAGAAAACTTTGCTTCGTTTCGCGCACGCAAGATTTCCTCGACCGCACCAACACCAACACCCTTGATAGCGGCCATACCAAAACGAATTTGGTTCTTTCCCGGAACCACAGCGAACTCAACGAACGACTCATTAACATCCGGCGCCATCACTTCAATGCCCATATGCTTGCATTCCGCAATTTCAATGGCCAGGCGTTCAGTATCATCTTGGTCGCTGGTCATGAGTGCCGCCATGAATGCATCTGGGTAGTGTGCTTTCAGATATGCCGTCCAATACGAAATAAGTCCGTAACACGCCGCGTGCGATTTATTAAAGCAGTAGTTTGCAAACTCTTCGAGCTGATCCCAAAACTTCTCGGCGGTTTCTTTGCGAGCTCCGCTATTTTTTACGGCACCGTCTACGAAATCAACTTTCACCTTACGCATCAGGTCGATTTTCTTCTTACCTACCGCCTTACGAAGCGTGTCCGCCTGACCACCCGTAAATCCGCACCATTCTTTCGAAATCTGCATGAACTGTTCCTGATAGACAAGAATTCCATACGTATTCTTCAGTGAGTTCTCCATACCTGGGTGCAAGTATTCAATTTCTTCTTCGCCATGTTTTCGCCGAATGAAGCTGTCGATAAACTGCATTGGACCTGGGCGATACAATGCAACCATAGCAATAATATCTTCGAATACGTTTGGCTTAAGCGCACGTAGGTATCGCTTCATGCCAGCAGATTCGAGCTGGAAAACACCTGTCGTATCACCGCGCTGAAAAAGATCATATGTTTTCTGGTCATCGAGTGGAATTTTCGTCAGATCAATTTCTTCTTTGTATACCTTACGGATAATACGCATAGCATTATTGATGATCGTCAAGTTAGACAGACCCAAAAAGTCCATCTTTAACAGACCAAGCTCCTCTACTTCGCCCATTGGGAACTGCGTCGAAACAACGCCTTTTTGCGCCATTTCAAGTGGGAGATAATTAACAAGCGTGTCTGGTGCAATCACCACGCCACATGCGTGCACACCATGAGAACGAATCGTTCCTTCGAGTCGAATAGCAAAATCATATACCGTCTTGGCTGTTGGGTTTGATTCGTATTCTTTTTTCAGATCAGCGTCTTCGACAACGGATGTTTTCAATGGAATATGGCGCCCCTGAGCTGGCGGTGGAATCATCTTCGACAGTCTGTCCGCTTCTGCATACGGAACCTGTAGTACGCGTGCAACGTCGCGAACTGCAGCTCGCGCGGCCATTTTACCGAACGTCACGATGTTCGAAACATGGTCTGAACCATATTTATTCGAACAGTACTGGATCACCTCATCACGACGAGTATCTTGAATATCTACGTCGATATCAGGCATGCTGATACGGTCCGGATTAAGGAATCGTTCGAAAAGCAGACCGTACTTTAGTGGATCAAGGTCAGTAATTCTCAATGCATACGCAATGATCGATCCCGCTGCCGAACCACGCCCAGGACCAAAAATAATACCCTGGTTTTTTCCCCAGTTGATGAAATCCTGCACAATCAAGAAATATGCGTTGTAGCCCATTTTGTCGAGTACGCCGAGCTCCATATCAAGTCGAGAAGTCTGCTCTTCGTTCAGTAACGGACGAATATCATCAGGCGACATCGTTTTTGCGGCATCTGGAGCAATTCCCGCATAGCGCTCAGCCATACCCTGATACACCAACTTGTCAAGATACGTCTTTTCCGTCTCTCCATCCGGTACAGGAAATTTCGGAATTAAAATACCACCCAGTTCAATGTTTACGTTACAGCGCTCGGCTATCCTACGCGTATTTGCTACTGCCTCAGGGTTCGTAGCACTCCATCGCTTAATAATTTCAACAGGGTCAGTTACATGTAGCTCGAAGTCTTTGAGGCTCATGCGTTTTTCATCACTCAGAAATGAACCCGTTCCGACGCAGAGTAAAATTTCGTGCGCATCAAGATCGTCATGTTCTAAGTAATGGCCGTCGCTCGTTACGACACACGGAATATCGAGCTCTTCGGAGAGCCTTGCGAGGTACTGGTTAATTTTTACCTGGACATCCCATTTTGCCGGGCAATCAGGATGGCCGTGGTCTTGAAGCTCGAGATAATATCGATCACCAAAAATGGATTTATACCAGCTAGCGATTCGCTTCGCCTCTTCGTAATTGTCTGAACGCAGTTGTTCACCCACTTCACCACTCGCACAGGCGCTTAGAGCGATAATACCTTCGTTATGCTTTTCAAGTAGCTCATGGTCAATACGCGGTTTGTAATAGATTCCTTCGAGGTTCGCCGTGGATGAAAGCAGCATGAGGTTCTGATAACCAACGTTATTCATAGCGAGCAGAATCAAGTGATAACGTGCTTTGTCTTTAGCGGGGTCACGATCATGGCGAGATCTGGCGGCGACGTATGCCTCCATGCCAATAATTGGCTTAACACCCGCATCACGGGCCGCCTTGTAAAACTCAATGGTGCCGCTCATCGTGCCGTGATCGGTAATCGCGACAGCTCCCATGCCCATTTCTTTTACTTTACCAACAAGATCTGGAATTTTTGTCATGCCGTCAAGCACGCTATGATGCGTGTGATTGTGCAAGTGCACATAATCCGCCGGCGAAAGAGTCGCCAGGCTATCTCCTGTCGGTTGCGCTACAGTTCCCTCCATACTGCTACCAGTATAGCAAATTTTATTCGCTCGACGGTTGTTCTATCGACGACGATACTGCATCAAACATTACATCAAGCGGTGGAAATACGTTACCAAGCAGCGATAATACCCAGAGAATGAGGGCAATCAGTAGCGTACCACCGAGTACACTCCCCAGACCGAAGAATATCCCTCGAACAAAGTTAATCCAATATACCTGAATGCGGCTACGATGAAAATCATAGAATAGTTCTTCGATAAGCCCTTTTCGAGCACCGATTTCATTGTCACGAACTACCTTCCCGACCACTCGGGAAGCACTTTTTTTAGATGATTCGCTCATTTTTTATTCAGACGATCCGATAGTTTATCAAGGGCTTCTTCTAGCACTTCGGCAATGTCTTCCCACCAGTCTTCGGTTGTTTCGACGGCAGTGTCGCGAATCTCTTTACCTTGTTTTGTGCCATATAAATACGCCGTTAGGGCGCTAATACCGACGCCAATCGCAATACCTGTTATCAGTTTCTTATTCATGCTGATTACCTCTTACGTTTTAGCTTTGCTATCTGCCGTGCAATAATCTTTCCAACCATTACTGGCGAACTGAACGTAGACATATTCTGCGTCGCATGCTCTAGGTTCATAGCCGTCCGTTCGGCGGTTTGCGTAACACTTTTGATCTGCTTAGTAATTTTAATCATCAGCACAACTAGTACGATAGCTAGCACAAGAAAAACCGCTAACACGACTGCCA
>JALRDG010000093.1 GCA_023257055.1 Candidatus Saccharimonadia bacterium
AAAGAATTGCAGTATAATCGCGCGCCGGCAGTTGCGCCAATGGGAGTATTAGAGCAGGCAGATGGCTGGAAAAAAATATCTCTTGATCTTGATACGATCGAGAAGCATAAGGCAGTCTTGGCTGGTGCACCCCACTTTGCTGAAAATATTCGCTCAATCTTTGAAGAACGGCGTGAATTTGAACCTGCAGTAGAGCCCGAGGCAAAACTGTATGATGGATTCGTGAACGATCGTGATCGACTGCGGATCGAAACAATTCGTAACGCAAATGAGCGTGAGCTCGCAGATTTTCATCCTGAATTCAGCGACGATCGATTGTCTGACCTGCTATTGCATTATAAAGCGCGGAATTACCCTAAGACGCTTAGCGAGACCGAAGCGACGCAGTGGGAAGTCTGGCGAGCTGAACGCATTCGCCGCCAACTGCCTGGTTTTATGAAAAGTTTGCAGCGTATTATGAAGAACGATACAGAAAACGAGCACGAGTTTTTGCGCCAAGAGCTGCAGTTATGGCTCGAGGCTATTATGCCGTTTGAAACGGACTTCTAAGAGACGTTATTGAGTTTGGTAATTTTTACTTTGGGCTGCTCAGGCTTGATGTACGTAGAGGTTTTGGCTTGTGCGTGATGAAACAGGCGACGTAAGTGTTGGATATGCCAAAAGGGGGTAGGTTGTCTTGCTGTGTTCTTTTTTCGACTACGAGTACGTGATGTACTTTTATTGCTGGTGTAGGCATAGGCTGCATATTCGGCTTGCTCGAGTAGGAGGAGGACGAGTGTATATAGGCCCTTAACGATTTGCACGGTAAAGAACAGTAGTGCCGGAAGGAGTGCCCATACGAAAAACATCATAAGGGGCGGAAGGCTAATTTGCGTGTAAGGAATGAGTCCGACGAGCAGTAGCGCAAGAAGCTGCGCGGGGAGCTGTATGCTGATAGCACCAAGGTATAGGAACGTAAGTATCACTGAAACAATCAGTAGTTTTTTCATACTGCGGCCTCCCTTCTTAATATTTATTATAGACAACTGGTAATGATAGTAGCAATAGCATTACAAAACTGCAACGATAAGCACGATGGTGGCATGCGTGTCAAAAATAGCGTATAATAATAAAGTTATGCCAGAGGTTATACGGGTAAAAGGTGCCAGAGAGCACAATCTAAAGAATATCGACGTGGAAATACCACGCGACAAATTAGTGATTATTACAGGATTATCAGGTAGTGGCAAATCGAGTCTTGCGTTTGACACGATATATGCCGAAGGGCAGCGCCGCTACGTCGAAAGTTTGAGCAGTTACGCTCGTCAGTTTTTGGGAATTATGGACAAGCCTGACGTTGATAGTATCGAAGGGCTGAGCCCGGCTATATCAATAGATCAGAAGTCCACTAGCCGAAATCCGCGCTCGACGGTCGCAACCGTTACGGAAATCTACGACTACATGCGTCTTCTTTTTGCGCGCATCGGTGTGCCACATTGTCCTATTTGTGGCAACGAGGTAACGCGCCGGACACCACAGGCGATTATTGATGAAGTCATGAAAATTGAGTCAGGTGCACGCCTGCTTCTTCTTGCTCCGGTCGTAAAAGACAAAAAAGGTGAGCATGCGCATATTCCCGAGCAGTACCGCCGTCTCGGCTTTGCTCGTGCGCGCGTTGACGGCGTCGTATATGCGTTGGATGAATTTCCTGAATTGCAAAAATCATACAAGCATACGATAGAAATCGTCGTAGATCGTATCGCTATGAACGCTGATATGATCACGCGTGTATCACAGTCGGTCGAGCAGGCTCTTGACCTTTCGGGCGGTGTAGTCGAGGTATTGAATGCAGATACGGATGAATTGCAGGTCTTTTCTCAGCAATATGCCTGTGTTGATCACCCGAACGAGGAAATTCCAGAGCTTGAACCGCGTATCTTTAGCTTTAATGCGCCGCAAGGTGCCTGCCCTACCTGTACGGGGCTCGGAAGTCGTTTGGAAATTGACCCAGATTTAGTATTCAATCCAAACCTCACCATTGCCGAAGGTGCCATCCGGCCGTACAACCGTATGAACAGCGATGCCTGGTATCTGAAGCGACTCATGGCAGTCGGTAAGGTGCATGGTTTTGATACAAAGACGCAAATTAAAGATCTGTCTACGGAAACGTTACAGAAAATCCTGTACGGCACTGGAGCGGAGAAATACTCTGTTTCACTCGGCGGCGGTCGGCAGTATCAAACCACTTACGAGGGCGTCATACCTGGTTTGGAGCGACGACACAAAGAGACGGATAGTGAATTTATTCGCAAAGATATCGAACGATTCATGCGTGAGCGTAAGTGTCACACCTGTAAAGGGTTACGACTTAAGCCTGCTGTTTTGGCAATTACCGTTCACGGCCTAAATATCATGGATATTTGTAATCTTGGTGTCGACGATGCACTTGATATGTTCTGTAATAACTTGAAGTTGACAGAGCAAGAACTGTTCATTGCGCATCAAATCGTTAAAGAGATTACTGAGCGCCTAGGATTTATGAGTAATGTCGGCCTCAACTATCTTGAGTTGGCACGTGCTGCGAATACTTTGTCTGGTGGTGAAGCGCAGCGTATTCGACTGGCGACGCAAATTGGCTCTGGCCTGCAGGGCGTATTATACGTACTTGATGAGCCGTCTATCGGACTTCACCAGCGCGATAACGATCGTCTTATTTCGACACTAAAGCGGCTGCGCGATCTTGGTAATACCGTACTTGTCGTTGAGCACGACGAAGACACAATCCGGGCTGCTGACTACCTTCTTGATATCGGTCCAGGAGCCGGTGTTGCAGGTGGTCAAGTCGTTGCCGCCGGTACGCCGGCAGAAGTGGCTGAAAATGACCAGAGTATCACAGGACGCTATCTCAAGGGTACTGAAAAAATTGTTGTTCCAAAGAAGCGTCGGGCGCTAACGAAAGATCGCAAGTTGGTAATACGTGGCGCCAGGGAAAATAACTTAAAGAATATTGATGTCGAAATTCCACTTGGGGTCATTACGGTTGTGAGCGGCGTGAGCGGCTCTGGTAAGTCGACGCTTATTAATGACATATTGGCTAAAGAACTGTCCGCACGGCTTCACCGTGCCCAGGCGGTACCAGGCGCACATGAAAATATCGAAGGTATCAAACTGCTCGATAAGGCAATAATCATTGACCAGTCGGCGATTGGGCGCACTCCACGTTCTAACCCGGCGACATACACTGGTGTATTTACGAAGATCCGAGAGTTGTTTGCTGAAACGCCAGAAGCAAATATCCGCGGATATAAAGCAGGGCGATTCAGCTTTAACGTCAAGGGTGGTCGCTGTGAGAATTGTCAAGGTGACGGTGTTATCAAGATTGAGATGCACTTCTTGCCAGATGTATACGTTACCTGTGATGTCTGTCATGGTAAACGCTACAACCGTGAGGCGCTAGAAATAAAGTACAAGGGAAAGACGATTAGCGACGTTCTCGAAATGACGGTTGAGCAGGCGGCGGAGTTCTTTGAGAATGTGCCGACGATCGCTACCAAAATGAAGACAATTGTTGACGTTGGTCTTGGGTATATTCGCCTTGGCCAGCCAGCAACAACATTTTCTGGTGGTGAGGCGCAGCGTATCAAACTAGCGACCGAGCTATCGCGCCGCAGTACAGGTAAGACGATGTATATTCTCGACGAACCAACAACTGGTCTTCATTCGGCTGACGTAAAGCGACTTGTCGAGATTCTTCAGAAACTTGTTGAAGGTGGTAATAGTATGGTGATTATTGAGCATAATCTTGACGTTATTAAAACGGCCGATCATATCATCGACATGGGACCAGAAGGCGGTATGAACGGTGGTATGGTGTTGGCGCAGGGTACACCCGAGGAAATCGTCAAGGTAAAAGGATCTTTTACAGGAAAATACTTGAAGCCGTTACTTGCAAAAAAGTAGGCACCGCCCCATTACTATAAAATACCTCGCTAGATTGTAGCGAGGTATTTTATATCGGTGAAGCGGCTTGAATTATTTTTTACGGAGCAGGACACGAATTTGTCGTTTAGTGCCATTCCAAAGAACTTCGCGGTTCTGTTTTTCTTTTAAAATATGGATGATTGGCGGTGCAATTGAGATAAGGATAATCAATGCGACAATCGGCAGTAGGACGGTGTCGATACCAAGGCCAATGCTGGTGAAGAACGCACCGAGGAAATAGCCAAGCAGTGTAACGCCAGCTGTCCAGAGAAGCCCGCCGACGATATTGTAGGCAAGGAAGGTTGGATAGTGCATCTTTGCAGTGCCGGCAACGATAGGCGCGAATGTACGCACTACCGGGATGAAGCGAGCAAGAATAATTGTTTTTTTACCATGCTTTTCGTAAAAGCTTTCGGCTTCAAGAAGATATTTCTGCTTAAATAAACGTGAGTTTGGTCGTTCAAAAATACGACGACCAACACGCCGACCAAAGGTATAGCCCACCGAGTCACCAAGAACAGCGGCAACGAACAGGAGCGCGATAAACGCGGCAATATTGACTGGCAAAATGCCGGTCTGTACCAAGAATCCTGCTGTAAATAGGAGACTGTCGCCAGGCAGGAAGAAGCCGATCAGCAGGCCGCTTTCGGCAAAAATAATCAGCGCTACGCCGAATACGCCTGCCCATTTAATAAGTTCAACCAGGTCGACGCCGGGAATGGCGGACATGAGTGTAAGAGAGGTAAGTAGTTCGTTCATTACTTTAAATTGTAACATATCTCACTGCAGATAGGTGTGCACTGGTAGATACTAGAAAGACAATTAGCTTACCTCCGTACAGGTATCCATGAAAGGAGAGATATGGGAGAAAGAATTACATTAGAGCTTGCCGAACGTACAGTTCGAGGCAAGAAAGTAGCACGACTTCGTAAGGAGCTAATCGTGCCAGGGGTCGTGTATGGTGCTATCAAATCTGACAAGCCATATAACGTACAAATGCCGCTTGGGCCACTTGAAAAAGTACTAAAGGCAGCTGGTAGCCACTCACCAGTACACTTGCGACTCAACGGAAAGCCTGCAATCGCTATGATCAAAGATGTAGAGCGTGACGCCGTTAAGCATACGCCACTACATGTTTCATTTCACGCTGTAAAGCAGAACGAACCAGTTGTCGCAGAAGTCCCGATTCGCCTGACCGGTGAGGGCGAAAGTGAAGCGGAGAAGAATGGACTTATTGTTCTGCAGACGCTCGAAAAACTTGAGGTGAAGGCGTTGCCAATGGATTTACCGGAAGCGCTTGAAGTGTCGATATTGCACTTGCAGAAGGCTGGTGATCGTTTAACGGTCGCAGATCTAAAGGTGGCAAACGGTGTTGAAATCGTTGATAACGATGATGGTCGTGAAGGTACGGACGATGACGAAAATTCTGTGATGGACTTTGTTATTGCCAACGTTTATGAGCCAAGCGCACTGGCAGCAGCCAACGACGCGGCTGGCGGCGACGCTGAAGACGAATCAGAAGTAGCGTCTGACAATGGTAGTGATACTCCGCAGGATCTGCAGGAGGCTGAAAGTCAGCCAGGTGGCAAGCTGCAAGATGAGCCAAAGCAATCCAACGTCGATGCGAATAAGTAGCTTCGATAGCTGATAAAAAAATAGCGTCTGTAACGACGCTATTTTTTAAGGGATTCAGTAAGTGCTCATACTTAACACAGATTTATTCCTCGATGAATCCGCCGCTTTGATGGCTCCATAGATGCGCGTAGGTTCCGCCTGCTTTTTGGAGTTCGGCGTGAGTGCCGTCTTCGATGACTTGCCCATTATCCATGACAATAATGCGGTCCAGCTTGGCGATAGTTGATAGGCGGTGAGCGATCACAATACTAGTGCGTCCCTTCATAAGTTTTTCCAGTGCGTCCTGGATGAGTTTTTCCGACTCGCTATCGAGTGCAGAAGTTGCTTCGTCCAGTACGAGGATTGGTGCGTCTTTTAAGATGGCGCGGGCAATGGCGATACGTTGCCG
>JALRDG010000094.1 GCA_023257055.1 Candidatus Saccharimonadia bacterium
TAACAAGCCCCGCATGTATCAATTGATACATGCGGGGCGTTTTACATTTTATTGTTACTTACTTTTTTTACTTCGTGCCGAAATTTGCACTTTCTTTGGCTCTGGTAGTGGAGTGAGAGGGATCGTCACCTTGAGGATGCCGTCTTCAAGATCGGCTTGGATGTTGTCGGCGTCAGCTCGTTCCGGTAGCTGTATGCGGCGGTAGAAGCTGCTGGAGCTTTCGCGTACGACATATTTTTTGTCTTTGTCTTCTTCACGTTCATGGCGTTCGGCTTGGACAACAAGCGTACCATTCTCAACTTCTATATTGACGTCGTTTTCATTAAAGTTTGGTAAATGTGCTTCGACGACAAGCTCTTTGTCGCCGTTCGTATAAACGTCGGTGGTTGGCAAGCTAAGGCTGCGGTTTGGTGCAAGCCAGTCATCGCCAAAGAATTGCTTTTGTAGGGCGTTGATCTCGGCAAATGGATCAAAACGGACAAGTTTACTCATAGTACTCCTCCTTTTTAATAAATTATTCCGAGAAGCATTACCGCTTCTGTACTTTCATTATAAAAAACTTAGCACTCTCATGTCAAGAGTGCTAATTATTCAGGTGCACTATTTCCTTGCAAGAAAAAGGCGCCTTCGAACATGAAGGCGCCAGAGTATCACTCC
Organism: Candidatus Saccharimonadia bacterium; assembly: GCA_023257055.1. Taxonomy (GTDB): domain Bacteria; phylum Patescibacteriota; class Saccharimonadia; order Saccharimonadales; family Saccharimonadaceae; genus JALRDG01. Next base: position 658 of record JALRDG010000094.1, read on the forward strand.
TTTTAGTCAATCGTATGACTGGATGGCTGGTCAGGGATGATGAGTGTTGCATGGCCGCGTGCAATGAACCGATCGGTGTTGACGTTCAGGATATATGCGGCATACCACGTACCAAACAGATATGCCGTGATGATGACCGTCGTTTCGGCGGCATGGCTGTGTATCGCTGCGATCATGCTTGCGATGGCTGCCATCCAGAGTAACACCATATAAGTACGGTTCATGTGCATCCGAACGGTCGTGGGCCATCCTATATGCTTTGCTAACTCCTGACTTGCTGTCGAATTCATCATTTCGATGCCAATAACGGCGACAATACAGGGTAGTGCAATGATGCCAACGGGCACCCATGCGGCGCTGGGGACGGTAGCAAACCACAGGATAAGCATGACAATGCTCGGCAGGGAAAGCCATAGGTACATCCAATGATGCTGGCGCATGTAGCCATCCTGCTGATCTTTTGCCATTCGCATGCAAAGCAGCCAGCAAATGTACCAGCTACAGCCGCACATTGCCGTAATGACAGCAACCACTTCTAACAGTTCGCTTACGGTGCTCATATCTCTTCCTAGCTATAAAAGGGCGACGTATTCACCATATTACACGATAAAATGTTAATTTGTCATGTATTGTCTATCTTTTAGAGGTCGGTCATGCTACTATATCCGAAATAGTACCGTACGCGGACAGTGGTGGAGCGGCGTTCAATAAGTTTATATAACGAAGGCAGGTGACATGAGTCTACAAATTTCGCGGCTAAAAAACCGTAAGAGTAAGCTAACGATAACACTAATGGCAGTATTTGCACTCGCAATGCAGCCAATGTATGGAGCGGTGGAGCGACAGGTTGTTCTGGCCGTGCAAAGTGCAGATGATCTCGTTGTGATTAATGAAATTGATCCATTCACCGACAAAGTTGAGCTGTATAACGGTGCTGATAGCGATGTCGTGATGAATGGTTGGCAGCTGCGTGAGCATACTGCGGCAGGAAAAGCAGGAAGCCCTAAAACTGTGAATGCTTCTATTGCGGCAAAAGGCTATCACGTTGTGGATTTACCAGGTCTCAATAATGAAGATGGTGATTCGGTAGAATTACACCGAACTGCTAATAGCCGCCAATCCGTAACGTTTGGCCTTTTGGATGGATTTACTTCCGATGTAGCGTTTCCAGTAAGGGGTCTTACGACCGTGCAGCGAGTTGGTGACGGTGGCTCCACGTGGACTACGGCTGCGAGTACCATAGGCTTAAAGAATGCGGAAGCTGTTAGCCCGGCTCCTATAGTGCCGGAGCCTGTCCTCGATAACATTAATCCTACGGCGATTATTACATCACCGGCTGACGGACTTATCACACGAGGCAACGTGCTGAAGGTAACAGGCACGGCAAGCGATGAGAACTTTAGCTTTTACAAACTATATCTCATGCAAGGTACGGCCGAGAAAAAATTCAAGCAATCGGTCGAGAACGGGGTGTTGGATGATACACTCGATATTTCAAACGTAACTGATGGTACCTACAAACTACGCTTACATGTTAAGGATACGGCAGGTAATTCCGGAGATGCGTATGCATGGGTGACGATTGATCGAACTGCTCCTGTCGTTACCGATTTGCACTTTAATGAAGAACTGGGAAGTGTCATTGTGCGAGCTGAGGCCGATGATATTGCGACGCACTGGTTTGAAATTAAGTTACCAAATGGCAGCTTACGATATGTGCGCAAAGCTACGACAGAAAAAGAAGTGGCCTTTAATTTAAAAAATGAACTCAAGGACGATTTTACATACGGCCAGTATCAGATTAGGTATGTCGTAACGGACGCAGTCGGCAACAGAAACGACGACCCTAACTATACGAATTCAAAAGTTATACGATTTACTGTCAATGCTCCGATTGTGCAGCCAAAAATTACCGCCGAAAACTTCAACACGGTCAGCAATCCATACAAGGGTATAAGTGTCGGTTTTGGCGTAGAGCACTTTAAGGACGTAAAGAGTGTTGCCGTAGAGCTTCACCGTGAGTCAGGTTCGTCAGTCGTTAAAACTGCAAATGCCGGCGTTATCGATATGATTAATTCAGCAACCGGGTATACACAGTTGACGACACCGTTCGTCATTGAAGACGGGACATTCAAAGAAGCTGAGGATACGCAGTTTTGGACGCCTGCGCCTGCCGGCACTATCTGGAGCGCAACGACAATACCAACTGGCGTAACAGTGACGATTGAACGTGAGAATGGCCCAGATGTGGTACATACATTCTCTCAGGATGCCAAAGTATTTACAGAGAATACAGCGGCACATCCTGCCTATAGAGATCTTCTCCCGTTGATACCGGTAACTTTTCCGAACCCTGTTCAGTTACCGACTGGCAATACAAGCAGTGTAGTGCGGGGTGGTGATAACGAGGTTATCGGAGGTCTTCCTTCAATAGGAATTTTCAGCAATCCGTCGCCACTGTCGACAACTCTTGGTAATACAGCGACGCCATTTGGCTTTGCAGCTTTCTTCCCTTCGGTAGAGACGGAAGGTGAAGACGATGAGGTGACGAGTCAATCGGCAGTACTCGGTGAACGAGATGATCGTGGCAACTCAGAGCGACAGCTCGGTGCAATTACGCCAGAGTCAGCAAAGGACCAAAATGACTCATCGTTGGCATGGTATTGGTGGGTACTGATCGTTGCGGCAATTATGGCGGTTATCGGGTGGGGTATTGCACGACTTCGCCATGACCCAGCTCGCGATGCGTACTTCTTGAAATAACAGCTTATTCGAAAAAACGAAAACGTGCTCCCAGCGGGCACGTTTTCTCGCTTTTTAAGCGAAAGCTTTGTATACTATAGCTAACCGTGAAACGTAACACAAAAACAAATCCTCTACAGCCAATTAAGCATCGCGTACATCGCCATGTAAAGCATGCATTGGTACCACACAAGGCAAATCATTTCCGCCCACTTTTAGTGCGCCGCTATGGATTGATTGCGGTATTTGCACTGGTGATTGGGTTACATGCACTGTATACCTACACGACGAGCGGGCAGGTGCTCGGGACAGCTGCGGAGGTGAACGCATCTGAACTACTTGAAGTGACCAATAAAGAGCGTCAGAAGTATGCGGCTGCGCCACTCGTGCGTAGCCAGCAGCTTGACTATGCCGCCGAACAAAAAGCACAAGATATGCTAGCACGGGATTATTGGGCACATACCGCGCCGGACGGTACGGAACCGTGGCACTGGTTTATGCAGAATGGGTATGAGTATTCTGTGGCCGGCGAGAACTTGGCAAAAAACTTTGCGAG
>JALRDG010000101.1 GCA_023257055.1 Candidatus Saccharimonadia bacterium
TTGCTCGTCCGATGTTCGTCACTTTCCCTTGGGTCGTTAGCGCTCCTAGTGACACGAGGGTACGCTTCGCCTGCTTAATGGCTTTCTTGCTCGGGTCATGATAAAAATCCAACTCTTCAATATCAATGTCGATACTTGCCAAGCGAAGTGTCAATCGGTCAATCAGACTACGCAGAATTTCCGGTATCGGATACTCTTCTCTTTCTTCAAACGACAGGCACTCCATACTGTCGTACGCTGCCAAGATATATTCACCCGGTTTGGTTCGCCCGGCGCGACCAGCTCGTTGCAGGCAGTCTGCTTGCGAGATTTGCGCCATAAACAATCCCTCAACACCGCTGCGCACTTCACTGCGGCGCTCAAGACCTGAATCAATAACGACATCAATGTCATCAATAGTAACGCTCGTCTGAGCGATATTCGTACTAAGAATTACTTTTCCGTGCGGATAGCTCGCAAATGCCTCTTGTTGCGCGGTTGCCTCGAGCTGACTATGCAGTGGAATGATTGGAATGTGCCGCTGGTTCGCCGTGTCTTCAATCGCCTCTTTGACCGCTTCAATTTCGGCTTTTCCCGGTAAGAATACCAGCTGATTACTGGCGTGCGGCGCCTCCATCTTCGTGATAATTTCGCTAACCAGATCGCGCCCTTTTCTATGGACGACATCGTAGCTTCGCCCCGGCACATTAATAATTTCTGCGCCGCCATAGTACGTAGCAAGGTCATCGGTTTCGATTGTCGCGCTCATAATAACCACCGTAAAGTTCGGCTCCTCAAGCAAGCGTCGCTTGGCCCATGCGACGAGCACTTCCATATTCTCATTCCATTCGTGCACTTCATCAAGCACGAGAACCTGGCGCTTACCTACACCGATGCCGGTCAACTCACGCACGAGCTGCAGGCCATCCGTACAGTATAAAATCTGCGAACCACCGTTGTCATCTCGTTCATGTGCCGTCCGGTAGCCAATTACTTGACTGGCATCTTCCGAATGACGTAGCGCCCACTCCTCGCGAACACGACGCGAAAGGTTTCGTGCCGCTAGAATACGTGGCTGCGTCACAATAATTCGCTCGTAGCCAGCTTCAGCTAAATACTGCGGCACCTGCGTGCTCTTGCCGGCGCCAGTTTCTGCAGTAATGATTGTTACTTGATTATCGGCGACGCTTTGCACAATTTTGTCACGGAAGTCTGCTATCGGTAACGGCGCATCGGGCTCAAAACCCATCGGAGGTGTTGTCATATATATAGTATACGACAAAGCAAAAGCACTTCGCTGGAATTTGCGAAGTGCTTTTATGCAAAACGGAACTTATTCTGCCATAAATGCGGCAACGGCGTCGATGTACGTCTTTGCGAATGCAGTGTCCTTTAGTAGACCGTCCTCGCCGAAAGTATCAGGCGTAACGCTCAAGTAAAATTCTGGCTGCCCCATCAGGTGCATATTAAGGTAGCCGACGATGTTACGAAGCTCCGCCTGTGCAGCAGCAGTCCCAAGCGGTGACCATGTTGCGCCAGCAATCGCTGCTTTTTTGCCAATAATGACACCTTCACCATACGGACGTGACAGCCAGTCGATCGCATTTTTAATAACACCGGTAACTGAACGGTTGTACTCTGGCGTTACAAATAGAACGCCGTCAGCGTTTTCTACGATCTCACGAGCTTTCTCGACTTCAGCAGGTACGTCAGCTTCAAGGTCTTGATTAAACAGTGGCAAGTTAAGATCGACATATTCGAACTCTAGCGTTCCCTCTGAAAGTTTTTCAAATGTTTTGGCGACAGCGTTATTAATGGAATTTTGCTGCAAGCTACCAACAAGTACGGCGATTTTCGTCATGTATTCTCCTGTGAATTATCTATTACTATACTTAGTATAGTAAACAGTCGTATAAAATACAAGTCTTTCTCATTCTCGCACCTAGATGACCGGCCAGCAAGCAGAGCTATTGCTTTTTTCCAGTAATAGTTGTATTTTAAGGGCAAGATGCAACGAGGTGAAACAATTACTCCACTTTCAACACAAGAACTCGCCGCCCTACGGAACTACGAGCTTCACCGTAACGCCAACGCAACCGCTGGCGAGCTTGGCCATGCGGCCATAGCAGCCGTCACCGGTGGCGTCCTTGAGCCACAAACTATCTCATTTGAGCAAATACAAGAACAGCAAGAGCGTTCAGCTGAACAACTTCAGGCCACTCAAGCAAACATGGGAGCCGTTGCCGTGCTAGATGCAATGTATGGTACTCAAGCTGTCCACGAACTGACGATGCGCGCTCCTCAGCAGATTAATCCTGATCACGCCGCACTCGGCTACGCCAACGCTTAATCAAATAACCGCCTCGTTACTACGGGCGGTTATTATTTTCCTAGCTTTTCTTCTCTTCGAATGTCACGTCTGGATATATATCCCTGGTCGTCTGATCGTATTCGTGGCGAAGTTGTGGGAACGGCACACCTTCACGGGCGGTTACGCCTTCGAATATCCAGAACACTCGCTCACTATACCCCCAGCCAACTGCCGGCGGCATGCCATATTCGAGCATTTCGACGTAGTCGATATCAAGCATCATCGCTTCATCATCACCCGCTTCACGCATCGCTTGCTGTTCAAGGAAGCGATTCAGCTGATCAACCGGGTCGTTCAGCTCTGAAAATCCATTACCAAGCTCGCTGCCGGCAATCACTGGTTGGAATCGCTGGACCGTACGATCGTCGTCAGGGTTCGTCTTTGAAAGCGGTGAAATAAATTTTGGCGTATTTACGAGCCATACCGGGCCAGCGACGTCTTTACGGATATTTTTCCATAGTTTATCAATGCCACGTGCACGATTTTCTGTTTTTTCAACTTCAAGATTGTGCTCTGCTAATGCCTTTTTAACGTCCTCGAGTGGACTTTCGTAAACATCAATGCCATAGCGATCACGGATAACCGTTGCGTAATCCCAGACTTCCCACTCTTTGCTCATATCAACTGCGAAGCCGCGTACGTTAAACTGCAATGTACCAAAAGTATCTTGAAGAACCCGTCGGTACATCCCCTCCATAAACTTTTGACCATCTTGCCAATTGGCATACGCCCAGTACCATTCCATGGCAACATGCTCAGGCAAATGCTCGTCGGTATAGTTTTCATTTCGAAAGCGCGGGCCAATATCATATACCTTTTCAAAGCCAGCCCCAAGGAGCCGCTTTAGTGGCAATTCATGCGAAATGCGCAGGTAGAATTGCTCATCGCCAAGGGCGTCCATATACGTGACAAACGGGTTGGCATCTGCTCCTCCGGTCGTATGCTCGAGCACGGGAACATTCACTTCGATGAAGCCGTTATCATTTAAATAATCGCGTGTCGCCTGCCAGAATTTTGATCGGCGCACAAAACGCTCGCGCACATCCACGTTCACGTTCATGTCAACATATCGACGACGAAGGCGCTCTTCTTTATTTGTCAGCTCTGTCGGCAGGGGCCGCAGACTTTTTGTCAGCAGGCGCAGTTCACGCACGCCCACCGAAATCTCGCCCGTCTTTGTCTTGATCACTGGGCCAGTTGCCTCAATAAAATCGCCAGTATCAAGCAGCGCTAAGTCTTTGATACCAATAATCCCTCGCGAAGCATCCGCTTCAGCAACATCAGGCGCATGTAGGAACAGCTGGACCGAACCGCTCATGTCGCGCATAACAATAAATGCTAATTTACCGAACTTACGCAGACTCATAATCCGCCCAGCAATGGTAACAGTTTGACCTTCCAAGCTATCGAACTTTTCTACTACCTCGCCCGTATGATGCGTTCGGTGTGCCGTGGCAGGATATGGATCATAGCCCCGCTCCTGTAGCGTAGCCAATTTTTTGAGTCGTTCGTTGCGGTAGTCTTGCAGTGTTGCCATAATTACTTCTTATTATACCAGACATCCGGTTCGCCCCTACTTGAAAAACCCGTCCATAGAGAACGGGCTTTTTCTATAGTATCTGCGATTAACTCGCAAGCTGTATCGTTTCGCGTTGCTGGAACGGTATGTCGTAATCTGGATCATCGACATTATACAGTTTGCCGTTAATACGCACGCCGCGATCCGTGAAGCGTATTGGCGTAATTTCATGATGGTCACCCTCATGATGCACCTGCAGCATGCCCTGTTGCCAATCTTCAGCCTTCTTTACGACAGCGCCACGTGCATCCACCGTGTGATGGAAACCTGGTACTGTTCCGTCAATCATACAGAGAGCGCCTGGCGAAGCGGCGGCAATCGTATTAGCTGCACCGCCCCGCAGCGCAATTGTCTTGTACGCCAACTCCTGACGATGCGAGTGACCATAAATCGTCGTCACCGGTTCTTCGGCGAGATATTTCGCCGCGTTAATGCCGCCTTTTTTCGTGTTTGTACCGTGAACAAATTTCAAGTTATCCTCTAGCCACAGCTCACCATTTGGATAGCCGTCAACCGCCTGCACGCCAAGCTCTTCGTAGCGCAGCAGGTATTCAAGGGTAAGAACTGCCAATTCGCGGCGCATGTTCGCACGTCGCAGACCTAGCACTTCCACGGCGTTACGACGCACGTAATCATCAAGACGCTTCTCGTGATTACCATGCACGACATACAGGTTACTATCTGGCGAATCGGAGCGTATCTGTGCATAAAACGCATGGAGTTCGTCGATAGCCGCCTGAGTTGATCCTGCCCATTCCGGGCGCTGATCGTATTTACTCTGGGAAGGAAGATCGATCATATCACCAACGAATACAATATTATCAGGGCGGAGTGTCTTGATCGCCGTCTGCGCCAAAGCCATAGCACGAGGGTCACCGAATGGTACCTGCGCGTCACCAAAAACAAGTGTTTCCTGTTCGCCAGTTGGGCGCATCGGCTTGCGCGCGCGACTCGGTCGAATAATAACATTCGGTGCTTGGCGAACTAGTAAATTCTGAATATCTACGCCTTCTTCGCCTACTTCAGTCGGCGCCATACGGGACTTGATCCAACCTGAGCGTGGATTGTATGTCACCTCTGCGGCCCCGTCCTCGTTTGCAACGATTTGAACAGAATAATTGACCTTCTTCGGGTCAGCCCCTACTCGCTTTACGAATTCCTCTGCCAAGTTTACCTGCTCCGGTGTTGCCGGCAGTTCGTCGTCATAGTGCGTCGCATCCTTTATAGATTCTGAATTTGCCGCATTACCCCTAATTTTCTCTGACATATGCTCCCTCGTTTTTTGGTACTAGTAATAAAGCCGGCGGTTACCATCGGCTCAATCGTGTGTGTTTTTTCAGACTCCCTACCCTCTCAGTGTTCGTCTACCTGCATACTACCAAATTACTGCTCGTGGTTACAAGCAAAAGCGGCACATTTAGGGTGTAGAAAAAACAATAGACCCTACATATGGGGTCTATTGTTTTCGTAACAGTTGCGAGTTAGTTAATTGATACGACTTCGTAGCTGACATCACCCTTCGGCGTTGCAATCGTAATTGTCTCGCCGACTTTCTTACCCATGACAGCAATACCGATAGGCGATTCATTACTAATTTTACCTTCAAGTGGATCAGCTTCAACAGGACCAACAACGTGGTACGTCACCATACGACCGCTCGTCTTGAGGTCGACTTTACTACCAAGGCCAACTGATGAGCCTTTAGTCGCCTTGATAATTTCAGCGTTCAAAAGAATGTCTTCGATTTCTGAAATACGTGTCTCTACGATACCCTGCTCTTCACGAGCGCTGTCGTATTCGGCATTCTCCGATAGATCACCGTAATCGCGAGCGTTCGCAATTTTCTCAGCAATATCACCACGACGGCTTTTCAGCTCCACTAGTTCTTCTTCAAGTTCTTTTTTACCGGCGTCAGTAATTTGGTATTGTTTCTTCATAATTTTGTTCCTCGTCATTATAAATGGCGCTTTTATAAAAAGCACCGTTTAATCTATTTCCTCTCCTAATATAAACCCACCCGGAGGTGCTGTTTACGATTTACTTAGTGTACCAAGCAGCTCATCGACTGTCAACAAAGTAGTGTCGCCGGTGTTACGAACAGTATACTCCACCTGCTCCTGCTCAATCAAGCGGTCACTGACCGTCACGCGGTGCGGAATGCCAATCAGTTCAGCGTCGGCAAATTTCGTACCTGGGCGTTCGTCTCGATCATCGTACAAGACATCAATACCGCGAGCCGTCAACGTTTCATACAGGGCGTCGGCTTCGTGTACCGCCTTTTCACCACCAATTCGAACCAGATATACACGATATGGCGCAATATCCTCAGGCCAGACAAGACCTTTTTCATCGGCAAAATGTTCGGCAATCAATCCCATGACACGACTTGGACCAATGCCATAGCTTCCCATAAATACTTTTTCTTTACTACCGTCTTCGGCGGTGTAGGATAAATCAAGCGCATCGGAGAATTTCGTGCCGAGAGTAAAGATATTTCCAACCTCGACTGCCTTCTTCTCAACAAGCTCATCTTTCGACACGCCAAGATCGGCAAGTACTTCGTCGGTATACACCTCTTCATTAATTGCGAGTTTTCGGCCTTCATGAACATAAATAATATCTTCACCGACGTCACTGAGCGTCTGGAATTCATGGCTATACTTAGCGAAACTACCACCACTAGCGAACGTCTTATAGGTTATATCACCAATGCCAAGCCGCTCATAGACACGATGGTATGCTTCGGTAATTTTTTCATAGAAAGCATCATGCTCCTGCTGATTTCTACTAAAGCTATAGAGATCTTTCATCCAGAATTCTCGTCCACGCATCAAACCACTTTTACTACGAAGCTCGTTACGGAACTTAATCTGGAACTGATATGGATACACCGGCAGGTCCTTGTAGCTAGAGACATAGGTCTTCATGAGGCGCGTTAGCGGCTCTTCATGTGTTGGCGCCAGGCCAATGTCACTACCACTAGCAAGCTTCGTCTTGAACCACACGTCCATAACGTCGTCACTCCAACGACCCGAAGCCTCCCAAACATCCTTGCCCTGCAAGGCTGTCAGGCTGATCTCTTGCCCGCCGACAGCATTCATTTCTTCACGAATAATCTGTACGATATTTTCAAGCACGCGCTTGCCGAGCGGCAAATACGCATAGACGCCGGCCATTTCCTTATATACATATCCGGCGCGGATAAGCAGCTGGGCATTCTTAGAAACTTCGTCAGCAGGTGCGGTTTTACTCGTCTTAGTAAATAGGTGTGATAATCGCATAGTTTTCTTATTGTATAATTTTTGTACCTATTTTGCCAGCCAAAGCCGCCCCGACTGAGTGTTCCGTCGCCGCATGTGCAATATATACCTGAACGCCAGCTCCCAGTGCGAGTTCTGCTGCAACGAGCTTGCTTGCTGCCCCGCCTCGACTAACCGTCGATTGTGTTGTGACGATATGGCGCGATGCCTCCGCCAGCGTTACTTGCGATAACCGTTTTTCGTCTGGCGTGCCAAAATCAGCACGAATACCATCCTGGTCGGTCAATAGCACGAGCGCTTGCGCGTCAAGATGCAGTGCAACCTCAGCCGCTAAGCGATCGTTATCGCCAAAACTAATTTCCTCGGTTGCGACAGCATCGTTTTCATTCACGATTGGCAGCCCGCCATACTGCCATACCGCCTCGATACTGCGCTGCAACAAGCGAAGATCGGAAGCGTGCGACAATTCATGGCGCGTGATAAGTACTTGCCCTATCGGCAAATCGCCAAATGCCACACGCCACCTATCCATCAGCCCCACCTGCCCCAGCATTGATAAGGCTTGCAAAGACGGAATGTCCTGAGGTCGCTCCGACAAGCTAAGATGCCGCACACCGAAACCGATCGCCCCGGAAGTAACCAATACGATCCTATAGCTATCCGTTAACGCACGGATACTGGCTGCGACCAGTTCAAAAGTAGCACTCGGTGCCTCATTATGCGACAGCAAGGTGCTTGTCCCTACTTTGACGATTAAAATCGGCTTCATACTAGCCACCAAAGAACGCCGTGATCGGCACTGGATTTACGAACAGTAAATAGTACGCCAGGCCGTTTTTTATCATATGCACAACAACACCAGCCCAAATCGTCCCAGTATACAATCGTAAAGCACAGAGCACGATACTCAATGCAAAGGTATCGACTGCCACGTTCCACTGCCAGTGAAGCACGCCGAATATTACACTCACCACCAGAACGGCAATCCAAACTGGAATATACTTGAGCAACTTACCGAACAGATAGCCACGAAGCAATAACTCTTCTGCAATCGGTGCGATAATCACGAGAGTCAGAAAGGCAAGTAAGTACTCATGTTGTCCAGCAAGTCCTTGAAACAGCACATCTTGCTTCTGTGTAACATCAAAATTCGTAAATAATACACTGACAACCGTAATTATAATTGCGGTGCAGACAAAATACACTACGTACGCAACAGGAGATAAGAGCAAGTCCCGCCAGGCGAGCGGCTCTTGCACACCGAGCTCTTCCCTTGTGGTACGCTGTCGCAAAACAAGCACGGGCAATCCAATTGCCAAAATACAGGTGAGCATATACATAACACCGGCAATAATCGTATTGAGTAATGCTTCGTTAATGCCGTCTACTGCCAAGCCCAGTTGATCGGCGTAAAGAATTGGCAACGATACGACTACCTGCGCTAAAAGAAACGCCGCCACCGTCCATACAGTGAAACCAAGGGCTATTAATAAACGCTTACCGAGTCCCATCGGTACCGGTTGCGCAGGAGTCTTAAACAAGTTTCGTAACATCACTTACCGTCACCGCCACGATTATTACCAACAAGAGAAGCACGCCAACCGTCTGGATAACTTCCTCTCGCTCCTTTGTTAGTGGCTTTTTGAGCAATCGGAAGATAGTCATCGTATACCAACGTCCGCCGTCTAAGCCAGGAATTGGCAGAATATTCATTACCGCCAGAGTCAGCGAAATCAAGGCGCTAAAGAACACGATCTGAATAATTCCAGCCTGCTGGACTGACGGAAATAGCACTCCCAAAATTCCAACTGGACCAGCGACATTATTGCCGACCTCCTGCAGTTTCTTATCGGCCGCTTCTTGGGCTTGATCACTCAGGCTCACCTTTCCGGCAAGTCCTTGCGCCAAGTTAACAACGATATCACCGACACCCTGTAGTGTAATGCCCGTTAATTGCAATGTCGTACCAAACCCAACAATTGGTGCCGACCACGTATACCGTGCGAGCTGCATCTGCCCTAGTCCGGCACCAAATACCGTCCCCTGTTCGCTATCGCGCAAGGTCACCTGCTTCGTTTGCTTTTTGTCGTTACGCTCATACCCAACTGCGACAGTTTCACCGCGGTATTGATGAGTCAATGCAATAAGTTGCTCGACGGTAGTCACTTCTTTGCCGGCAAAGGTTTCGATAATGTCGCCCTCTTTAAGGCCGGCTCTTGCAGCTGGATAATCGTCAATAAGTGCCGCAATAGAAACATCGCCCTTATTCTGTACGCTCATATCCTGCGGAACACTAAACTGGTTCGGAATTACCTGCGGTAAACCGGTCCATGCAAGAATCGTCAGAAGCACACCGGCAACCAGCCAGTTGATAAGCACTCCTGCGAGCAAGATTTTCGTCTTTACCCAGTAACTTGCTGCACCATAATCGCCCTTACCTGTCGCTGAGTCGTATTCGCCTTGCAGTTTTACGAAACCGCCGAGCGGCAGCCAGTTCAGTGTGAATTCAATACCGTTTTTTAGCTTCTTGCCCCATGCTCTCGGCGGAAATCCAATACCGAATTCCTCTACGACGACACCATTACGGCGTGCGACGATTGCATGGCCAAGCTCGTGCACAACAACGAGCAGTACTAAAATAATTAGCCCTAATACTATTCCAAAAAGTAGTTCCATTTACCCCCCAAACCGTCGGCTTCGCCGCGTATATTCTTCAAGTATACTGTGCACGTCGTCTTTTGTCATGTCTGGCCAGAATTTTTCGAGGAAAAGAAATTCACTATAGGCAGCACGCCATAGCATGAAATTACTAATGCGCTGCTCGCCACTCGTCCGGACAATTAAATCACACGGTGGCACCTCTGGTGCATACAGATGTTGTTCGATCAACTCAGGCGTAATCTGGTCAGCCGACATACCTGTCGCCAAGATACGCTTCACAGCATCAACAACTTCCAGTTGCCCGCCGTAGTTAAAGCATAGTAGCAATTCCCCGCCTTTCATGTCAGCGGTTTTTGCTTCAGCCGCCTCAATAGCTGTGAGTAATTTTGCGTCCAGCCCTTCGCGAGAACCTACGATACGCAGGCGAACATCATTTTCGATAAAGTACTGTATGTCCGACTTAAGGAACTTCAACATAAATCCCATGATCCGCGACACTTCTGCTTCGCTGCGCTTCCAATTCTCTGTTGAAAATACATATGCTGAAGCGTACTTCACGCCGCTATGAAGTGTTTCTAGTAACACCTCCTTGAGTGCGTTGTATCCAGCTAAATGACCCTCATAAGCTGGCAGTCCGTGTGAACGAGCCCAACGGCGATTACCATCCACGATAAAACCGATATGGCGCGGAAGCGCCGGCTGGTCATTCATTAGATCGTTAGGATATCCTTCTCTTTCGTCTTGAAGATTTCCTCGAGCTTGGCATTATTTTTTACCATCAAATCATCGATTTGCTTCTCGATTGACTTTACGTCGTCTTCAGAAAGTTCTTTCGCTTCTTTTTTGCGCTTCGCCTCCTTTAAGGCGTCTTGGCGAATATTTCGAAGAGCAATGCGCGCTTCTTCTACCTTTTCACCCGTTTGCTTGACGAGCAATTTGCGTCGCTCTTCTGTAAGCGCTGGCACTGGTACGCGAACCACGCGACCGTCGTCGCTCGGATTAAATCCAAGGCTAGGGTTATCACGGATAGCACCTGCGATTGCCTGCACATTGCCCGGGTCAAATGGCGACACAAGTAGCATTTGTGCTTCGGGTGCAGTAATATTCGCCGTTTGATTCAGTGGCATTTTTGCACCATATACTTCCACCTGAATGCCATCAAGCATACTTGGGTGCGCACGACCAGTTCGAACCTTTTTCAGCTCGTCCTCAAAATGCATGACCGCATGATTCATCTTCTCTTCGTATTGCTTTGTATCAAACATATTTTCCTCACAAATTAACTGTTTTTAGTATAGCAGAATCCATAAGAAAGCCCCGCATCATGATAGTCATCACAATGCGGGGCGACAAGCGAGAAACTACCCGCCTACTTGGCTACATTAGCCACAGGGCGAAGGCCAGCGATCAACCACTGCCGTGCCGCGTAAGCACAAATCATAGCCATACGCCCATTCGTAGCGAATCGTGACGACGTGCCTACCGGAAACTGTCGTGCCGGTCACCGCATAATTGCAAGCAGTGCCATCAATGGAAAACTGCTCCAGGTGTAGCGAGTGCCGGCCATCGAGCGTCGTCACACAGACGTAATCACCATAGTCCTGCGCTTTCATGAGCGAATCAAGCGTGCGGCATTGCACGGCGATATCTTCACCGAGATCATGCTTGCAAGGACAGACGGTTTGAGCCATGTCAGTCACGATATACCCCTTTTGCCAACGGAGAAGAGCCAACCTCTTCGGGAAGCCTTTGGCGTACAAAAATTATACCATCGCTGGTAACTATTGCAAATATGCCTATTTCTGCTAGTCTGAAAAGGTAGGTTTTTCCGCACGTTAAAAGGACTGTACGCATGTTTGGAACGCTTGAAAGCATCGCCCTCATCGGGATCGTCGTGCTACTGCTCGTCGCTACACATCAGTACGAGCGACAAACGGTCAGACGAGCACGACAAGGACACACTTCGCTGGCAACCATCAATGATCGGCTGATCATTGACATCGCACTGAGCGGAATTTGGCTCATGGCAAGCGCGCTTGCTTTCATCTTGCTGATCGTTTTCAGCTTTCCGGATGAAATCACGGCAAAAAACCTGGCGACAACTACCAACGGTCAGCCGCTTTTGCTCCTGATGAGCATTTTTGCCACCAGCATGTTGTTTATGGCGGCCGCGCTCATCGCCTTTCGGTCGTACCTTACGAAATACGCCATTCTTGAAAGAGCGTAGTCTTCCAACACATTAACTTACCGCGGAAGGGTGTATCAATCACCCTTCCGCTTTTCCTTTACGTAAAACCCCCGCACGAATGCTATCCGTGCGGGGTGCTTGTGGCTATGCGCCTAAACAGTTGTAATAGTTATGAGGACGGTTCATCGCTTGAAAGATCAGTAGGCCAGTAGGCAGCAAAGCCGGCGCCGTTCTGATCCCGTTGGAACCGCAGGTCGAATACAACGATCATGTCATGACCACAGTCGGTCACTCCACTGACCGCATAACGCGTCGGCGACTTCATATGTAGTTCATCTACCGACATAGTGAAGCTTCGTTGCTGGCCGGCACGCTCGATAATAGTTATCCTGCCGTTCGTCACCCACTTCTGCGAAACGGCGTACTTCGCTATTCGTCGCACCGGAATCCCAAGCTTTCCATCTAGCGGCTCACCGGTCGTTCTCTCTTCCCACTCAGCCGTGTACGCGACCGCTTCGTCGAAACTCAACTGCCCCACGTCACCCACCTCTTCCTTTTCAGAAAATAGTGCATAAAATGCATTTCACTCACATATTACAAAATGTATTAAACTAAAATACCATTGTTTTTGCAAATACATGTACCTAGAGGAAATCCCCCGCACGAATATATTCGTGCGGGGGGCTGAAGGACGGATCAGCTATTCAACGCCGACAACGTAAAACTGTATGCCGCTTGGGTGCGCGTAGGCGCCAAAAAATGCTACACTTCCCTTCGCACCTTCGCTTAAGCGAAGCTGTAGCTTGGCATTGCCCGTATGAAACACGACGTCGTACTCGCCACGGAAATCCGGCTCGGTAGACTCACGAGTAACCGTTGCTCTTTGCGTCGTAACACTTCCGGCGCCATCTCGATTAATCTCCACGAAACTGAGGCGATGATTACCGTCAAATGCAGGTGCAAGACCATGTGCATCGCGCAGATTCATCACCTCCACCCGAGCGTCCAGCTGGTCGTCGCCACGCTCCACGCGGAAAAAAAGTCCAAACAGCACGTTATCATACTCGAAAGAAGACATGTCGCCACCCTTCAACGTCACGCAAGAAGTGTGCTACTTCTACTGGTTCGTGACGTTTCGTATACAATACTATAAAAATGATTATCCAACAACAAATTCATTCCTATAAAAATACCTCCAGATTTCTCTAGAGGTATTTTATTGAGAACCGAACTATTTATTCGGTTACACCAAGCTCGATTCGCTTGAACTGGCGAACGATAATGTTCTCACCAAGCTTAGCGATGTTTTCCTTGATGTATTCTTCAACAGTTTTCGTGTCGTCGAGTACGAATGGCTGACTCATCAGTACTTGCTCAGCAAAGTGCTTCTTCACCTGGCCGTCAACGATTTTTTCAGCGAGCTCAGCTGGCTTGCCTTCGTTTTGCACGCGCTCGATTGATTCAGCGCGAAACTTCTCTACGACTTCCGCAGGAATGTCTTCCTGTGAAACGTAGCGTGGGCTCATTGCAGCGATCTGCATTGCGATTTCGTGTGCAACCTTCTTGAAGTCGTCAAGACGAGCAACGAAGTCGGTTTCGCAGTTTACTTCCACCACGACACCGATACGTTCACCGTGAACGTAGCTATCAATCACACCTTCGCGAGCTTCGCGGTCGCCCTTCTTTTCTGCACGAGTCAGACCCTTTTTGCGCATTTCTTCAAGCGCTTTGTCGAAATCACCGTCAGCTTCAACAAGCGCCTTCTTTGCGTCGGTCAAACCGACACCGGTAAGTTCTTTGAGTTTCTTAATATCTTCAACAGAGATAGCCATTATTAGTCCTCCTTTTTAGCACCTTCAGCAACAGCTTCAGCAGCGTAGTCGAGCAGAAGTTGTAGACCCTTAATTGCATCATCGTTACCAGGAATAACGTAATCAACACCAGTTGGGTTTGCGTTCGTGTCTACGATAGCAACTACTGGCACGCCAAGCGTTTTTGCTTCTTTGATAGCGTTAGCGTCTGCGATAACATCAACGACGAACAGTGCACCTGGTTTGCCGTTAAGGTCTTTGATACCGCTATACTTGCGGTTGAGTTCATCAATTTCTTCTTGGAAGCGCTGAACTTCAAGCTTGTTGTAGCGCTTTTCGAAATCACCACTGTCCATGTGCTTCTCAAGCTCACGAAGCTTCTTAAGCTGTGAAGTGATCGTTGAAACGTTCGTGAGCATACCGCCAATCCATCGTTCAGTTACGAACGGCTGGTCAACGCTAACAGCTGCTGCCTTAGTAATGTCTTTAGCCTGCTTTTTAGTTCCAACAAATAGAACCTTCTTGCCACCAGCAACA
>JALRDG010000109.1 GCA_023257055.1 Candidatus Saccharimonadia bacterium
TATAAGGTCGCGATACTAACAATCGACGCCGTCACGGCGAACGCTACGCCAAGGATGCCAATCGACAACCACAGGAAGCCGACTGCTAAGCTGCGGCCCTTCTCCGCATAAAGTTTGACAGCAATAAGGCTATGGAGTACAGCGTACACGAGGCCAAAGACAGCGAAATTAAGCAGGTATGCCCAACTGGAGCGGTAAAAGTTCGTCGGACCGAAGGCGGTGTAATGCGTCACCACCTGTACTTCACCCGGGCGAACTGTCAGTACTACAAACGCCAACAGAAGCAACGCCAGCACGACAGTTGCTACTAACAGCCCGATCATCAGGCGATCGCCGGCAATTACTTTGAGCGCGTCTTTAAGTTTTATCAACATATATTATACAATTCTATGGAGCCGCTGACCGGATTCGAACCGGTGACCTACGCTTTACGAAAGCGCCGCTCTACCAGCTGAGCTACAGCGGCAAGTCCCTGCCTAGTATAGCACTTACTCTGCTACTCTGTGAATAGATAGATTAACCCCTTGCAGCTCGTGTAAAAAACTGATATCATACATACTGTTCTGCGCTCGTAGTGAAGCTGGCCTATCACGCCTCCCTGTCACGGAGGAGATCGCCGGTTCGAATCCGGTCGGGCGCGCCATAGAAAACCTCTCACTTTTGGTGGGAGTTTTTCTTTTCTTGTCCACCAAAGAAACGACGCACATGCTCCCACCCCTCTCGACTAGACCCCTGCCATTTACAAATATTTAGTATTATGATATAGTTTAAGAACTATCGTCATCTGACGGTAGCCCACCAAGAAGTCAAACAAAGGACTTGATCGTGGACGATCTTACCACACCCTTCTTCATGCAGTACCCCGACGGCAACTACGTCGCGATAGACCCGGCATCGGGATACCCCTATCGGACGAGTAGCATCTTCCGAGCAAAACTCTTTGCCAGCAAGGAAGAGGCGGACGGCTACCGAGGTCATTTCAAGAATGACAATATGAGCATCCGGAAGATCATCGCCATCACTACCGAACTGGTCGCCGAGTAGGCGTTACCTATCAGCCTTCTTGGGCACATACTACTGCAGCACCCCTGCAGTCGCCCCGCCTTCCGCCTTCACTCGAAAGCGCCACAAGGAGGGGCGTTTTCATACCTATTGACTTTTATAAGCATAAGTGCTATCATCTACCTACCACCCAATTGAAAATACACAAATATATGCAAATTATTGCCCACCGCGGCGCTAGCGGATACGAACCAGAAAATACTCTTATCGCCTTTAAGAAGGCTATCGAACTTGGCGCGGACATGATCGAGCTGGATGTATATCAATTGAAAACGGGCGAACTTGTTGTCATACATGATCGCACCGTTAATCGCACTACCAATGGGGTCGGTCATATCGAACAACTCTCTTTAGCAGACCTCCGCAAATTAGATGCTGGCCACGGTGAGAAAGTCCCCCTATTACGCGACGTATTAGAGGTTGTTAACCAGAAGATACCGATTAATATCGAATTAAAGGGTTACCATATCGCCGAACCGGTCGCTAGCCTGCTAGCTGAATATATTAACGAGAAAGGCTGGTCACCTGACAGCTTTATCGTGTCGTCATTCCATCATCATGAACTGCAAATATTCATGAATCTGCTCCCGGTCGTACCGGTGGGCGCGCTGTTTAATCGCATCCCTTTCCATCTTATGCCGATAGTCTATCAAAAAAATGTCGCATCGATTAATCTCAATGCGAAGCATGTCACGGCGCGACAAGTCCAGTCAGCGCACTTACTGGGCAAAAAAGTATACGTATATACCGTCAATGACCGATGGAAGGCAGACCATCTACAGGCATTGCACGTCGATGGTATATTCACCAATTATCCTGATATCATTGGCCCCACTGCCCCGCGACTGCGCAAGCTAGCGCATTTTACTTCGTAGCTTTTCGACAGTTCTCTCTGCCATTAGTCGATAGAGCGTCACCTT
>JALRDG010000036.1 GCA_023257055.1 Candidatus Saccharimonadia bacterium
GCCAGTCGATTGATTGCCGGATCACCATTTGACCTTGAAATTACTAACAAGCACGGCGAACTTGAGACACTGAATCTCGTACAGAATATTACAGCTGTCGAGCCCGAATGGCAAAAGACACTGGCGCCGAAGCAATTTCAAATCAAGCCGGGGCGTGTCTATTTTGACAGTAAAAAGGGTCGGCTGGCTCGCCGACAAATCGTATCGGCACATGGACAGATGTTCGAAGGCGACAGCGAGGAGCTAGGCGACCGGAGCGACAAGGCGCGCCGACAATTCGTGGACGAGTATGCTATCTGGTTGTTTGAGGTTCTTGAAAGCGAGAGTCGGATACTGCGGCGGCGTGGCAAGAAAGTTCCAAACTTGCGGCTTGGTGATGTGCAGGCGGCTGTTCGGCCACTACTAGAGGGAGTCGCATCGTTGGATGAATTGTCGGATGCTGAACAGCGGCACCTAAAGAGTCTCCATAGTATTCATGCCTGGAAAAACGTATCACCAAAATACTATGACGCTGGGGCACCGCGCCCACCGCTAAAACGAGGATTCAATAAACCAAAACACAAGCGTCGCCCGAAGCACCGCGGCTGGGATTAAGCGAACTATATAAAAATGTTGTACTTTCCGGTATGATATGGAAAAGCACATAGCATAAAAGGAAACAAACATGGACCAACAGCAGCAGGCGCAGCTTATTGCGTATATCCAACAGCAACTTCAGCGCGGCGACAGCGAAGATACGATACGTGCGACGCTACAACAGTACAAGTGGAACGACGAAGTAATTTCGAACATGCTGGCCGAGGCGAAATCGACCATGCCAGTGGATACTCCGAGTCAGCTGCAGCAGGCTACTGCGACTGAACTTGCTTCCAATACTAACCCAGAGGCGCCATTAACGTCATCAGAGGAAATGACAGATAATCAGCAAAGCCAACCTGTAACGGAACCTGAGGCAGATGCTGTTACAGTAAACGCTCAAGCTCAAAATGCTGCTACTGCGCCAGCCCAAATTGTCGATTCTGGTAAGTATGGAGTGTTTCAATCAGTCGGTGAATTCTTCAATACGGTGAAGCGAGCACCTAAGACGTTCATTATAGCCGTAGTGATTGGATATGGTGTTGGACTGGCGCTGTTGGCGGTATTCGCTTTGATACTTATGGGATTAGTAATTGGAGGCATAGTTCGTTCGGGTGGCATCTCCTCATACATGACATATCTTCCTTTGCTTATAGTGGGATTCTTACTGATGAATGTCGTGGCCACGGCTTCGTCGGCATTCAATATTAGTATTACGTCTCTAGCCTTGATGGACGTGGCAGAAGGGCGTCTTCGGCCGATCGGGCAAGTACTGCGCTCTGCGTTGCAACAGCTTCTTCGCGTCATCGTTAGTTATATTGTCTTCTGGATTGTTATCTTTGGCCCGCTGCTCATTGTTGCGGTCGTCGGTATGATAGTAACGATTACCGGGCTCGCTAACGGTGGCGGCGCAATCTTGCTGTACTTGCTCGGTATTGCGAGTCTTGCATGGGGGCTGATAGCCGCCTTACGATATCCACTTATTCCGTATATAGCTTTATTTGATCCGGGCGTTCGCTACGGTCAGTTGCCACGGCGGAGCTTCCAGCTGATGAAGTCCGGTGGCCAGTGGTTCATTTTTAAGGGTATTTTGCTGATTATGGCGGTAACGATCATTCTTTCAATAATAACTGAATCATTACTCGGTGAAACGGCGATTGGCACAATTTTGAGCAGTGTGATCTTTGCTGCTATTTCAGTTATTGCAAATGGTGTCATGGTGATGCTGTATCGTCGTCGACGCATGATTGTCGGCTAATAGTGCGACGATCGAGATTATAAAGATTACGGGCAATGCGCCCGTTTTTCTATGTGCAAGCCATAGTCGGCTGGCTTTTGCGCTTACGTTTACGTATACTGAAATAAGTTTGGAGGTTATATGATAGAAGTAAAAAATGTGACAAAGACCTATGGAAAAGGCGAAAGTCGCTTTATGGCGCTTGATGACGTCAGCTTTACGATACCAGATGGCGTGAGTGTGGCAATTCTTGGTAAATCTGGTTCTGGAAAATCCACATTAATGCATATCATGAGTGGACTCGACCGTACAACGAGCGGTGAGATTCTGATAAACGGCGAAAATGTTTTTGTAAAAAAACAGAAAAATATCGACGCATTCCGCAGTAAAACAATGAGTTTTATTTTCCAAAGCTTTTTCGTACAGGGAAGGGAGTCGTGTTATGACAATGTCGGGCTGCCGCTGGAAATTGCCGAGGTGCCAGTTGCCGAGCGTAAAAAGCTGATCACTAAGGCGCTTGAATCTGTCGAGCTTGGAGATAAGGCGCGTCAAAAAGCCAAAGATTTATCTGGTGGTCAAAAGCAGCGCCTAGCAATTGCTCGGGCTATCGTGAACAATCCGAAGATTCTGTTTGCTGATGAGCCGACCGGCAATCTCGACACTGCGACAGGAGCTGTCATCGAAAAGCTCCTGTTTCGGTATGCGAAAGAGCAAAAGGCGACCTTGATTGTTGTTACACACGATCCAGAACTAGCCGAAAAGTGTGACATGCAAATCAGTATCCGCGACGGAAAGATGCAGTACATCAGAGGTCAATCAGAAAAAGGAGAAAACGAATGAAAACTACCGATACGCTCCGCCGGGCTGGACGTAGTTTACGCCAGGCAAAAGCCCGTACGCTGTTAACATCACTAGCAATCGCAGTCGGTGCGTTTACTATCATGATGAGCCTATCGGCCGGCGAAGGAACACGCAACTATTCGAATAATCTGATTCAGTCAAACGTTGATCCGCGCGCGCTGTTTGTCGTGCAAGATAAATCGCTTTTTGAAAGTGGAGGCTCGGCAAGTACTGGACTGCGTGAATTCGATGCTGACGTATCTGATCGAAATGGTCGTTCAATCAAACTGATGAACCAGGAAGATATCGATGCACTAAAGGCGCGTGACGATCTAGAAGAGGTAGTCCCTACGTATCAGCTTTCGGTACGATCGGTAACGTTTTCTGGTAGCGATAAACAGTACTCAGCTGAGGTTGCTGCGTATAATCCTGACGTGAAAAGTGAAATTGCGGCCGGAAGCCTACCAGAAAAGGGAGTGGCTATCAAAGATGATGAAATCGTCGTTCCAGAAGGCTATGCGACGACCCTGGGTATAACGCCAAAAGACCTTGTTGGTAAAACCATGACGCTAACAATTATTCAGCCGACAGCGACATTAAGTGAAGAAGAGGCCCGACAGGTCATTGCCGCCGAGGGAGTTGAAGGCTTAGCGCAACGTGCACAGGGTGAAACAAAAGAGCTGCCTCTTCGAGTTGTCGCCGTTACGAAACAAGCTGCGACGAGCTTTACGGCTGCGACATCGGCAAGCGTTTCGGCCAATACGGCGCGTGAAATCGCAGAATTTACCACTAAGGGAACGGATACTTATCAGAAGTATCTGGGAGTGACCGCCAAGGCTACCGAGGGTAATGACCCGGCCGAGGTAAAAACTCGGCTGGAAAAGGAAGGCTACGCTGCACAGACCGCCAAAGACTTGCAATCGCTGATCTTCACTATTGTAAACGTATTGCAGTACATCGTGACCGGATTCGGTATTCTAGCCTTGATTGCGAGCCTGTTCGGCATTATCAATACACAGTATATATCCGTACTGGAGCGTACGTCGCAAATTGGCTTGATGAAAGCGCTTGGTATGCGCGGTAGCGATGTGTCGCGCCTATTCCGATACGAAGCCGCATGGATCGGATTTCTTGGAGGTGTGATTGGTATCATACTCGCATTGATCGCTACGATCATCCTTAATCCGATTATTAATAACGCCCTTGATTTAGGGACGGGCAATTATTTGTTGGCATTCGTGCCATGGCATGCGATTGTCTTGCTTGCGAGTTTGATTCTGATTGCAATCTTGGCGGGATACTTCCCGAGCCGTAAGGCTGCTAAGCTTGACCCGATTGAAGCATTACGTACCGAGTAACTATACCGCACAGCGGAAATGGTGAGGGGCATCATGCTTTGGGTCTTTGGGAGTAAGCCTACCTTGCGACTGTGGCCGTAGACGTATGCTACAATAAAGCCATGTTAGATATTCGCTTTATTCGTGAAAATGCTGATTTAGTTCAGCAAAATGCCAGCCAGAAAGGCTATGACGTATCGATAGCCACGCTATTAGAGCTGGATACGTCTCGTCGTGAGCTGCAGACGAAAGTCGAAACGTTACGTGCGCAGCGAAATGATATTTCTTCGCAGATGAAAAATGGACGGCCAGCACCGGAACTTATCGAGCAGGGACGGGCCATCAAAGAGGAGCTCACTGGACTGGAAGCGGAGCTTAAGGAAGTTGACGATCAGTTTACGGATCTTTTGAAAAAAGTACCCAACATGGCCGAGAGCGACGTGCCAGTTGGGGCAAGCGAAGATGAAAATGTGGTTGTAAAGACCGTCGGTGAAAAACCGGAGTTTAGCTTTGCTCCGCGCAATCATTATGAAATCGCCGATCAGCGTGATTGGATTGACAAAGAGCGCGCCAGTAAGGTGGCGGGCTCACGATTTGCTTATATCAAGGGTGATCTTGTGAAACTTCAAATGGCAATCGTTATGCTCGTCATGAATACATTGTCTGATGAATCGGTTATTGCGGAGATTGCACGAAATGCAGGATTGACGGTCTCGACGAAGCCGTTCACGCCGATCTTGCCGCCACTTATGATTCGTACCGGTTTGTATGACGCCATGGACCGTCTCGAGCCACGCGACGATCGCTATAAAATTGAAGACGAAGACTTATGGCTACAGGGAAGTGCCGAACATGTCCTTGGTAGTATGTACGCTGATGAAATATTTGATGAAGCACAGCTACCTATTCGCTACCTGGGGTACGCAACTAGTTTCCGACGTGAAGCTGGTACCTACGGAAAAGACATGGAAGGTATTCTTCGCATGCATCAGTTCGACAAACTAGAAATGGAAAGCTTTTCTACCAAAGAGACGAGCCGTGATGAGCACTTGCTATTCGTAGCAATTCAGGAATACCTCTTGCAACAGCTAGAGTTGCCGTACCAGGTCATTCAAAAATGTACGGTAGATATTGGAAAGCCGAACGCTCGTGGTGTCGATATGGAAGCATGGCTGCCTGGCCAGGATAAATTCCGTGAAACACACACGGCTGATTACATGACTGATTATCAATCTCGCCGTCTGAATACTCGCGTTCGTCGAGAAAGCGGTGAGCTTGAACTGATTCATACAAACGACGCTACGGCATTTGCCTTAGGTCGTGCCATGATTGCCGTTATCGAAAATGGTCAGACAGAAGATGGGCATGTCCGCTTGCCGAAAGCGATACAGCCGTATATTGCTGGCCGAGAAGTGCTATAATAAAAGCACTATCACTATCTTAGTCGTCATCAGGAGGGAATATGATCCAATCGATTGACATTACCGGTATAAAATATGACGTGAACGACATCACGCGCAAATATGTTACTAAAAAGATCGGCCGTCTCGATCGATATTTGCCGCGGCACGCTCGCAAAACCGTGACGGCTGACGTGAAGATCAAGCAAATTGATCAGCCGCACGGTAACAAATATGAAGTCGAAGTAATTCTACAGGTGCCCGACAAGACAATACTCGCAAAAGACTCTACCGGTAACGCTTTGGCGGCGATAGATATCGTCGAGATGAAACTGGTTCATCAACTTCGTAAGTATAAAGAGACAAGTTTGCCACATGTCGGCCGTCGCAAATTTTTACGGCGGGGTCGTACACCCGAGCTGCTTGAGGCTGAGACAAAATAACCGGCGATGTATAAGAAGGCCCCGTATTGATACAGGGCCTTTTCTCATGCGCAAAAAACGCGTATACTGAAGAACAGTAGTTTAGACATATTTCCGATAAAGTGAGGGGTAAACGAATGGTAAGCCAGCAAAAAGCTCTTTCAAAAGTTTTTGGCGATCCGCAACAGCGGGCTCTAAAGAAGTTAGAAAAACGTGTCGTGAGCGTGAATGCGCTTGCTGACAAATATAAAAAAATGTCCGACAAAAAACTGCGCGAGCAGACGGACGTATTAAAAAAGAAGTTGCAAACAAAGGGAGTGACAACCGACAGTATTCTGCCAGACGCGTTCGCACTGGTGCGTGAAGCTGCCGACCGTGTACTTGGCATGCGTCACTTTGACGTACAGCTGATGGGTGGTATGGTCCTCCATGACGGAAACGTCGCTGAATTAAAGACTGGTGAAGGTAAGACGTTGATGGCAACGCTACCAAGCTATCTAAATGCATTGAC
The DNA here is from genome assembly GCA_023257055.1 of Candidatus Saccharimonadia bacterium. Classification (GTDB taxonomy): domain Bacteria; phylum Patescibacteriota; class Saccharimonadia; order Saccharimonadales; family Saccharimonadaceae; genus JALRDG01. The sequence continues at coordinate 6,324 of JALRDG010000036.1, forward strand.
TGAAAAAGGTGTGCATGTCGTGACGGTAAACGATTACCTCGCACAGCGTGACGCCGGCTGGAACGGTGAACTATTTGATTTCCTTGGCCTGAGTACTGGCATCATTATCAACGATGCGTCGTTCTTGTACGATAAAGATTACGACAACGAGGCGCATGACGATCCTCGTATGCGCAAGCTGCGCCCAGTTACGCGCAAAGAGGCGTACGCTGCAGATATTACGTATGGTACAAATAACGAATTTGGGTTTGATTACCTGCGCGATAACATGGTCAACGACATGGAAATGCTACGCCAGCGCGAACTACACTACGCTATCGTCGACGAAGTAGACTCGATCCTTATTGACGAAGCTCGCACGCCGTTGATTATTAGCGCGCCTGCCGCAGAGAACCCTGATAGCTACTATCAGTTTGCAAAAGTTGCAGCGAAGCTTACTCCAGACAACTACGTCCTTGATGAAAAGCGCCGCAGCGTGTCCCTGACCGATTCTGGCGTTGAAAAAGTTGAAAAGATGCTGGGCATCAAGAACCTCTACACGCCAGATCACATTCGTTCCGTGTATCACATGGACCAGGCGCTCCGTGCTCAGACGCTTTTCAAACGTGACAAAGACTACGTTGTTACAAATGATGGTGAAGTAATTATTGTCGACGAGCACACTGGTCGTTTGATGCAAGGCCGACGCTACAACGAAGGGCTTCATCAGGCCATCGAAGCGAAAGAGAATGTTCCGGTTCTGCAAGAGAGCATGACATTGGCGACGATTTCGTTCCAGAACTACTTCCGTATGTACGATAAGCTTGCCGGCATGACCGGTACGGCATTCACCGAAGCTGAAGAGTTCCAGCAGATTTACAGCCTCGACGTTATACAAGTACCGCCAAATCGGCCAATCGCACGTATCGATAAAGAAGATCTTATCTTTAAGACTGAAAAAGGCAAGCTCAAAGCGGTTGCCGATGCGATTAAAGAATACCACAAGCAGGGTCGACCAGTGTTGGTTGGGTCTGGCTCAATCGTGAAGAACGAGCTGATCGCTCAATGGCTCGACAAAGAAAACGTCCCGTACGAAATTTTGAATGCCAAGAATAACGAGCGTGAAGCGGCGATTATTGCCAAGGCTGGTGAAAAAGGTGCAATTACACTTGCGACGAACATTGCTGGTCGTGGTACCGACATTAAGCTTGGTGAAGGTGTTAAGGAACTTGGCGGGCTGGTAGTCATCGGCTCTGAGCGTCACGAGTCACGCCGAATCGACAATCAGCTTCGTGGTCGTGGTGGACGCCAAGGTGACCCGGGTGAAACGCAGTTCTATGTCTCAACTGAAGATGATTTGATGCGCATTTTCCAGGGTGACCGTATCCGACTTTTGATGGATCGTCTCGGTGTCGACGAAGACACGCCAATTCAAAACAAGGCCGTCTCCCGTACGCTTGAAGCGGCACAGAAGCGCGTCGAAGGTTATAACTTTGACACCCGTAAGAATGTTGTCCAGTACGACAACGTTATTAACCGTCATCGCCGTGTGGTGTACACAATGCGTCGCAAGATTCTTGAAGGCGACAACATTAAACCTGAAATTGAACGTTTGATCGATGCACGCGTTAAAGCATTGGTAGCATTGCCAGCTAAGAACAACAAGCGTTTTGCGGACGAATTTGAGGCGGTATTTCCATTACCGTCCAAGAAAATTGCGGCTATCGGTGCCGAAAAGCGCGACAAGGCCCGCTTGCAACTAGCTCTTAAGGAAGTAAAGAAGCTATACAAAGCCAAAGAAGAAGAAATCGAAGAAGAAAACCTTCGTCGCGTCGAACGTGAAATCTACATGACTGTGCTTGATGAGCTATGGATGCAGCACCTTGAGAATATGCAGCATCTGCGTGAAGGTATTCACTGGCGCAGCGTTGGACAGCGCGATCCACTCGTGGAGTATCGTTCAGAGTCGCAGAAATTGTTCGAGAGTCTGCAGATTGCCTTGCAGGAAAGCGTCCTTCGTACTATCTTCTCAATTCGAAAAACTGATGCTGTTATTGAGCAAGCAGCTGATGATGAATACGACACCGAGCTGACTCGTTTGGCAGAATCTGCCGTCGAAAAGGGTGTCAACGATATTCTTTCGGGCGAAGAGAACCGTGATGATGACTTCAAGGTGAAGAAAGCGGCTACGAAATCTGAAGCCAATCAAAAGAAAAACGTGGCCCGCAAGAAGAAAAAAGCGGCCCGTCAGAATCGTAAAAAGAGTCGGTAATAGGAATACTTGATGAAGCATACGACCGAAGAAATCCGATTACAGAATGGTATGCGCGGGCTACTGATTGACGTGCCCGACGCAACCGTCATGAGTTTCCAGTTTCAGTTTCGTGCTGGCAACCGTTACGTAAAATCACATGACGTATACGAGACAGCCCATATTATGGAGCATATGGCATTCGGTGCCAATGAAAAGTACCGCAGTGAACATGCCTACGAGCAAGAATTTACAAAAAACGGCGCCTATCACAACGCGTACACCTCTGACTTTTCTATGGTGTATGAGGCGTTGTGTGCGGATTTCGAATGGGATCGAATCTTGGAGTTGCAGCGCCTAGCAATTACGACGCCGAAATTCAATCAGGCCGAACTGGATGCGGAAAAGGGCAACGTACGAAGTGAACTGACCGGTTATTTGAACAATCACAACCGCGTACTATGGCCGCGCGTTCAGCAAGCGCTCGGCGAGGATATTCTTACGTATTCGCAGCGTCTGAAGGTTATTAATAATGTTACGCTAAAGGATATTCGGCGCCATCATACCGAAACACACACGCTGAATAATATGCGTTTTGTCATCGTTGGAAAAATGGCCGGACGAATGGACACGATCAAGCGTAACCTGGAGAGCTGGCAACTTGAATCTGGCGTCCGTTTTGAAGTGCCGCGCGATGAACTGCACTCCGCAAAGCCGGTCTTAATCCGCCGAAAAGAGGCTTCAAACTTGAACTTTGGCCTGACGCTTACGCTGCCGCGTGAACTCAACGACGAGGAAATAGATGCCATGAATTGCCTCGATCATATCCTTACTGGTACGATGAGTTCGCGAATCTTCGGAGCTGCGCGTAAGAAAGGTTTGGCATACGGCGTATTTAGCGACACTTCCGCTGGATTTTATGATAGTAGCTGGGACTTTGGTGGTCAGGTAAATCTTGATACGGCAGAGGACCTGTTTGACATTATTGTCCGTGAAATCAAAGGCGTACTAGACGGGAAGATTACCGAAGAGGACTTGCAGGCGGCGAAACTCTATGCGCTTGGTCGCTATCAAATGGGGGCACAAACAGTATCGCAGATTAGCAATTTCTATACGCATCGATACTTTGCGGATGATGTCGTGAAGGATTATGAGAATGTCCCGATTGATATCCAAAAAATTACGCGAGATGGCTTGATTGATACGGCGCGTGAATTTATCTCTAGTAACACGTGGGTATTAGCTGGTGTTACGAGTGGCGAGCGCAGCGATCTCATGAAACTGTACGATAAGCTAGAGGCGCTATTCTAATATGAAAGTCGCAATTGTCGGGTATGGTATCGAAGGGAGAGTAAATTACGATTACTATCATCGCGCTGGCCACGACGTGACAATTGTTGATGAACGCGATGAACTATCTGATTTGCCAAAGCAGGCGCCGGTAATACTTGGTGTCGGAGCTTTGCAAAAACTAAACGGATTCGATCTTATTATCCGGACGCCAGGAATTGCTCCGCAGAAAATCGTAACAGACGGGAAAATGTGGTCGGCAACGAATGAATTTTTCGCTCGTTGTACTACTCCGATTATTGGCGTTACCGGAAGCAAAGGGAAGGGGACTACCTGTAGCTTTATTACTGAAATACTACGCGCGGCAGGAAAGAAAGTTGAATTAGTAGGTAATATCGGTCGGCCGGCGCTTGCCGTGCTTGATGAGGCAAATGCAGCCGACATTGTAGTATACGAACTAAGTAGTTTCCAGCTATGGGACAGTCAGTACTCACCGCATGTCGGTGTTGTATTGCATATCGAACCGGACCACCTGGATGTACATCGTTCATTTGAGGATTACCTGGAGGCGAAAGCGAATATCGTGCGCTACATGAAGTCGGATGATACGGCAATTGTTCATCCAACAAATGTGCATGCACATACGATCGCGAGTTACTGTCCGGCTGAAGTACGGCACTATCAAGATGCGTCAGATGGCCTAGCGTATGTGGATGGCGGTTTCTTTCATCGAAACGGTCAGGCTATTTGCTCGGTAACTGCCGTTACGCTTCCTGGCGCCCATAATCTTGATAACGCGTGTGCGGCAATTGCTGCCGTCGCGAAATTTGATGTGTCCGACATGGCGATTGAAAAAGGGCTGGCAGGCTTTACGGGATTGCCGCATCGCCTGAAATTCGTACGGGAACTTGAAGAAGTTCGGTATTACGACGACAGTATCGCAACAACGCCGGGCAGTGCGATTGCTGCGCTACGGGCCTTTACGGAGCCGAAAGTATTGATCCTTGGTGGTTCTGGCAAAGGGGCTGATTATCAAGAGCTAGTTGAGGAAATTACACGCCATGCCGTCCGAAAGCTGATACTTGTCGGGCGCGAGTCGGAGCGTATTGAGCGGGCACTGCATGACAGTGATGTGCCGTATGTTCGGCTTGGCATGACGACGATGTCGGAAATCGTTGAAGAGAGCCATGACGCCGCGCAGCCAGGAGATGTCGTCATACTTAGCCCTGCGGCGGCAAGCTTCGATATGTTTAATAGTTATAGTGATCGTGGCGACCAGTTTATTGCAGCTGTGAATGAGCTGTAGATAAGCTTCGTGCGATATGACCGGCAATAGCGTCAGTTGGCTCAAGAATACGCATGTCGGGTGCGGCTTCTAAGAACTGTTTTTTTAAGTAGTGGTAGTGCGTGCAACCAAGGACAATGACGTCTGCGTTTTTGCTACGCACTTCGGCAATCGTACCTGCGACGTCGATAGTGTCTGAAAGTCCCAGTTCAATCGTTTCGGCCCAGGTGGCGCAATCCGGCTCGATTACTTCAATGTCTTTTGCATGCAGAGACTTTAAGCGGGCGTAATTGCTGCTAGTAAGCGTCGCCGGCGTCGCGCAGACGGCAATAACTCCAGTTTCAGTGAGGCGAGCGGCAGGCTTTACCATCGGCTCTATCCCGACGAACAACGTTGCAGGGTAGGCTTGTCGCAAATAAGCGATAGCGTTAGTGGTCGCGGTGTTACATGCTAAAACAATGGCGTCGTTCTTTGCTTGGAGAAGTGGCTGTATCGCCGCCTCGGTTAGCCGACGAATCTCATCCGGAGTGCGGCTGCCGTAGGGGACATGAGCGTGGTCGTTTACATACGTTATTTGATCATTCGGAAAAATTTCAGTTAAGCGGTCAGCAACATATTTGCCACCTCGTCCTGAATCAAAAACACCGATTTTCATATTTGCTAGTGTAGCATGTCGCCGGCTTGGTATTCAAAAGACAAGACGGCCAGGCCCATGTTAAGATAGGATATATGCAACCACTCTTAAAACGTGTCGAAGCGTTACATCAGGCATTAGACGAAGCACTTTCCGTGCTGGATATTTCTGCTCGAACGGGCGAGCTTCACCGGCTTGAAGAAGAGGTGTCTCGACCGGAACTGTGGAATGACCCGGATCGCGCGAAGCAGATGAATCAGGATTATGCAAAATTACGCAGCCAGGTTGAGCCATGGCTGACGCTTCGTGGGCAAGTAAATGATATCGCCGAACTAATGGAAATGGCCGATGCTGATATGCTGCCTGAATTTGATAGTCAGATTGCAGCATTGGAATCGGAACTTGCAGAGCGGCGCAAGGATCTGTTGTTTCGGGGCAAGTATGACAATAATGATGTCGTTTTGCGTATTACAGCAGGCGTTGGCGGCCTAGATGCGCAAGATTTTGCCCAAATGCTGGAGCGTATGTATCTTCGCTGGGCTGAAAAAAGCCAGTTCAGCGTGCAGCAGATTGAACGCTCAACTGGCGATGAAGCCGGCTTAAAGACCAGCGTATTTGAGGTGAGCGGCGTGTATGCATATGGCAAGCTGCGTAGCGAAAATGGAGTGCATCGTTTGGTACGGCTTAGCCCATTTAATAGTGATAACCTACGTCAGACGAGCTTCGCGCTGGTAGAGGTGTTGCCAAAAATCGATGCACCGGACGCTGTTCAGATTGATGATAAAGATTTGAAAATAGACGTTTACCGCGCTGGCGGGCATGGTGGACAATCTGTAAATACCACCGATTCGGCGGTACGTATCACGCATGTGCCAACTAATATTACTGTCGCGATCCAGAATGAACGCTCTCAGTTGCAGAACAAAGAAACAGCAATGAAAATATTGCGCTCTAAGCTTGTGCAGCTGCAACTTGAACAGCATGCTGAAACCATTCAGGATCTCCAGGCGGGTGAGTCTGCGAGCTGGGGAAGTCAAATCAGAAATTACGTACTGCACCCATACTCGCTCGTAAAAGATACGCGTACGAAATACGAAGACCGTGATGTAAATGGTGTACTTGATGGTCGGCTTGATGGCTTTATTGACGCCTTTCTTTCGCAGTCTGCTGGCGACAAAAACGAGCTATGATACAATAACGTTGTCCACTAGCACCTTGTAGAAGGGATTCGTGATGAGCCACGATTCGTCCTCCGCCAGTATGGGAATGTTACGGGCGTATGTCCGGGCTTCAGTCACGGAGAGAAGCCAGCTTACTCAGCGGAAGTTTGATCGTCTTGTATCTGATTGGCTGCAGGAAAATCCTTGGCGCACTACCGTCGAAGATGAGCGAGAATGGGCGATTATCCATCAGGCGGTATGTCATTTCGAAACGTATACGCTTCTCACGATTGAATTGCGACTTCGGCGCAATGGTACTATTAACGAACTGGATTCGTTCAGTCATTATATCGAATCACTTCTCGGCTACTTGCGCGCCTCTGACGGTCAGATAGTATTTACGGCTGAAGGAGATTTCCGGTGGCGGATTGGCGTACAATAGCCACTATTTCGCCCGTCTACCTGCTATGTTTCATGGTGGGTAGACGGGCAATTTGCTATACTAGAGATATAACAGGAGGATACACGGTGAAGAAATCATGGCTTGTAATTGGAGGAATCGTCGGCGTTTTATTGCTAATCGTACTCATCATTGGTGGGTCGTATAATGGTTTGGTCTCGCAGCGCGAATCAGTTGAGTCAGCGCTGAGTAATCTGGACGGGCAATACCAACGTCGAGCGGATCTCATACCGAACCTCGTAAGTACGGTAAAGGGTGCGGCAAACTTTGAGCAGGAAACCTTGACGCAGGTAACTGAAGCACGCGCGGATGCAACAAGAATTAACATCGACCCTTCAAACGCAACACCGGAGCAACTTGCTCAATACCAGCAAGCACAAGGTGAGCTTTCTCAGGCACTTGGCCGACTATTGGCGGTAACGGAAAATTATCCTGAACTGCGTGCAACGGAAGCCTTTCGAGACCTACAGGTGCAGCTAGAAGGCACTGAAAACCGAATTGCCGTTGCGCGTGGTGATTTCAACGAAGTAGCGCGAAACTACAACACTCGCGTTCAGACATTCCCAACGAATGTTGTTGCCGGACTGTTTGGGTTCGATAGGTACCCATATTTCGAAGCTGAAGAAGGTGCCGAAAACGCGCCAGATGTCAACTTCGAGTAATGTTTCATCATTAAGCACGCCATATGACCAGCTTCTCTATACATAGATATTCGCTAGCAGTATTTTTGGTACTGTTAGCGACGCTTGTCGGTGTGACGGCTGGTGCGCTCGATGTT
>JALRDG010000064.1 GCA_023257055.1 Candidatus Saccharimonadia bacterium
CTTGCGTATACATAATGACTCGCTTCATAGCTTTGACGGTTTCAATTGGGTAACTACCGTTAGCCGTTTCGTCCGACAACATAACCGTATCAGCACCTTGGATGACGGCGTTTGCCACGTCACTAACTTCTGCACGAGTAGGCTCCGGCGCATCTACCATGCTCGCCATCATTTGTGTCGCAACGATACTCAGCTTGCCATGCTTACGACATAAATTGATAATTTTACGCTGGACGATTGGCACTAGTTCAGCACCAGCTTCGACCGCAAGGTCACCACGTGCAACCATAACGCCGTCACTCGCTTCGACGATCTCTTCAAGGGTTTCATCGCGAATCGCCGCCTTGGTTTCTACCTTCGCGATAATGTGCGCCTCAGAGCCGTGCGACGCTAAAATCTGTCGAAGATTATTAATGTCTTCAGCTGACTGCACGAAGCTCAGGGCGACGTAGTCAATATCTTGCGTAGCGCCAAATTCAAGATCTTTCATGTCTTTGGGTGTTAAAATATCGCCGCCAAAGTCAGTATCGGGCAGATTAATACCTTTTTTGCTCATCAGTGTGCCGTCATTCATTACTTCGACACGAATTGCTGTTTCAGATACGATTTCAACAACTTCAGTGCGAATTTTACCGTCGAAAATATAAATTGGCTCGCCAACTTTTACTTTTTCGGCTAGGTTGTATTGCACTGGAATCGTATTACCGTCATGCTCAACGCCATAGGCAAGAACTAGCTCGTCGCCCTTTTTCACCGGATAGTGATTATCGTTCACCATACCAAGGCGAATTTTTGGCCCCTGAAGGTCTTGCAGGATTGCTACCGGCTTACCAACGCGCTCGGACGCTTCGCGTATCCAGGTGATTTGCTGCTCACGCTCAGTATAATCACCATGACTAAAGTTAAGACGGAAGCCATTTACGCCAGCCTCGGCCAGTTGCTGCAATTTTTCGGCACTGTTTACGGCCGGCCCGACAGTTGCCAGGATTTTTGTTCGTTTAAATACTACACTCATAGGGATAATTGTACACCCCTATCTGTTACTTTTCAAAAATTCCGCGCTCCACTACCGCACGAAAGTTCCACGAGCCCGCATCTTCTGTTTTATAGCTCCAATAAAACCATGCATCGGCCTGCTCGAATGCAGCGAGCTGCGCGCGAACGAATCGCCGTTCCGACTCATGCCGCGACACGCCGCCCAAGGACATGCCATCAAGCGCCGCACTCCATTCTCCAATGATTACCGGCTGAACGGCTGCAACTGTCCTTAATGTCAACGTCAGGTCATGCGCCTTTTTTATATGCTCATCAAGGCTTTTCGTTTTATCGCTTGCCGAAAAACACTGATAGTGATGAATATCAAGTGTCCCCTTTCTCATGCCCGACCATTTGAGTGGTGCAAATACATCACTATAGACAAATCGCACTTGCGGATAGCGGCGTGCAAGGTCGCGTAATCGCTGCCAAGTCCATAACCACAGTCGAAAATCCGTAAAGAACCAAGAGGATTTCGGCTCATTCAAAAGCTCAATACCCCAAAAATTATGCCGGACATAGTATCGTTCGACGAGATTTTCAAGCACTCGAGTCGTCAACTGGCGATTTTTTCGTTTATACCAACGAACAGCACCCTTCCTGCCGCTATGATCTTTGCCGTTTTGCGAACCAGGTGCGCCGTGGAGCGAAATAAGAATTTGAATGCCGTACTTCTCGCCCATGTCAAACGCCCAATCCAAATATTTTTCACCAGTGAGATACGGTGGCTCTTCCTCGAATAGCCAGTACCCGATAGGGATTCGAACGGCTTCGATGTAGTGCGCTTTCAGCCATTTAAAATCTTTTTCAGTAATAAACTTCCGCCGGTGCGCTTCAATTCGCTCGGGGCCACCTTTGCTTAGCAGCAGTCCATACTCATCCCGAGCGTCCGTACCCTCGAAAAGGCTGGGAGTCATCCATTTTTCGACTACCAACCATCCACCCAGATTCACCCCTGGCATGGGTTGTTTCATGGTAGTAGTATAGCACGGCGCGTTTTTACGCATGCGTTGTACTATGCCGCATATGTTTAATACGATATAATACACACTACTATGCGACGTCATCGATCTTCAACACCAGGGTTCACTATCGTAGAAATTATCGTTGTTATCGCGATTCTCGGCGTATTAGCCGCAGTGACGATCGCCAGTTACAGTAACATAAAAAGAAATACCCGCAACGTACGTACCATCTCAACGGCTACGGCATACGAACGAGCCCTTATGACCTACCTCAATAAAAATAATAGCTACCCGGCGATGGATCCGAATGCTGGCGGCGTCTGCCTCGGTATCGGCTACAAGGATCGAGTAGGGGGCGACGGCATTGGTGACTGCGGCGAAACAGCCTGGCCGCTCAAAGAAGATACGATATTTAATGACTCCCTTAAGCAACTTGTCTCCTCACTCCCCATCGTTAACGACACCGAAGTCAAGATGCCCTACCAATCCACCACATTTGTCGGTGCCGCTTTTCATTACTTCCCGCCAGACCCCACCGAGCCCCTTCCTGAAGACCAAGGAGGATTTATTGTCGATGGCGTATCCTCACCGTATTACATAATGTACGTACTTGAGGGCGGGAATCAAGATTGCGGTAATGGTAATATTCTCGCGACAGACGACGCAAACGGCGGCTGGCCACGCATGACGCGCAAACGACCAAGTGGCCAACATTGGACATATAGTGACAATAAAGCGACTGCCTGTGTCATTTACATGCCGAATCCATAAGAAGATAGAATCATAAAATATACCGTTCACCAAGTAAAATACCCATCGGCGAGGATGGGTATTTTACTTGGTGACCTCACGGAGAATCGAACTCCGATTGCCAGGATGAAAACCTGGTGTCCTAACCGTTAGACGATGAGGCCGTGTTTTTTACTTGACTAATTGTAACAGATGCGAGCAATTTTGGCTAGTGTTTTTACGGCGGGATATAGACGGTATGACGCATCTATATCCCGCCGTGTCAGCGCTTAACGGCTGAGGTACGCGATGATGGCTTCGTAAATAGCTGCGATAGCCATCAAAGATTCATTGCTCTCTACTGCATCTCCGCCAGGCTGCTGCGCGACGGAAAAATCCGATACGTATGCATGAATCGCCAGGCGGAAACTAATGGGGATATTGCCATCATTCCAGATTCTTTTAGCCAGTTCAGTAACCTGACTATCACTTGTCGCATGGTGCAGTTCTGTGATGTCAATATCTGATCGCGTTGCGATTGACTGTTCCATTTCGGTCGTTAGATCCTGAAGTCGACTACGCATTAAATCGTGGACCATAGCTCTCCTCTGTAGGGTGCGGATGTAGAAATACTACACTCCAGTTATTACATTCTCAAAGTACATTGTCAAGAACTAGGGATCTACTGTGCTATATTATTGACTTTTTAGGTAATTTATGATAATATCGTACCGTCAGCCATGGGTATCACTCATGTGCCGCGACCATTAAAAATCAGATTATTTCATGATAGATAGTTTGCTACTCTACCGTAGCACCATAGTGACAACAGTTTGCCGCCATGGTGCTACGGTATAGGTTACACCTGTAACGTTAGCAGATCTGTAAATCATCCGCATCTACAACACCCGCTAAGGAGTGATGAGCATGGGAAATCCGCTCCGGCGTTCGTCTTGGTGGCCCTTTGGCCGCAGACAGACGAACACCACCGAAGCAGCCCCGGTCCGATTCGTACCCCGTGAGGAGTACGATAGGATTCAGGCGCAAAATGCCCGTGACCGTGCAACCACCGCTACCCAATCCCCCGAAGGAGGTGTTCCCGTGGAACGCACTACCAACACTGGCAGTCACCAGACTGTCAATGAAGGATCGTCCGCACCACGCAAGGCACTCGGAGTCATCCTCGGTCTTCTCGCACTGCTTGCAGTCATCGTACTGCTTGTATGGGGACTGCCGAAGCTGTTCAACACGAACGATGACACTCCGGTTTCCCCGGTCGAGACGACTGCGCCGGCCGACCCGTCGACAACTCCGCCCCCGGGCGAAGACGAGACGAGCGAGCCCGTCGCAACGTCCACGCCGGTCAACGAAGGTACCAACGGTACGCGCGTTACGGAAGACCCGTCCGTTCGAGATCTGCTCGAGCGTAACGGCTACCGTGCCGCTGACGGTTGGACTACCGACGTGAACGAGCGTGCGTTCGATGACATTGCCGATAACAATCCCGGCCTCGGGGTTGTCGGTACGTCGTTCGCGACTACTCCCGAGCAGGCTGCCGCAGCCGCGAAGAACAACCCCACCGTCGGTGGTACGTACGAGCAGAAGGCCAATCCGGCCAACTGGGTTCTCGTCTACACCCCCGAATGCGTGGAATACCCCGACATGGCCTACCAGAACCAGGATGGTTCGTTCGGCCGTGGCGGTGGTTTCGTGGAATGTGGCGCTGCCGACTGGGTGAACATTGCCGCCCTCAAGGACGGCCACAAGGATGCTCGCTTCCGCCTGCTGTGTGACAACGGCGTCTACGTGACGCCGCGACGCACCGAAGAGGAGGCGACGTTCCCCGAGGTTCAGCCCAACGAGAAGGTTGCTGCCGCTGGTGCAACCCCGGCCCCCAAGAAGGCTGAGGTCACAACCGTCACCGTCAAGCAGGACATCCCTGCTGCTGGCGCTACCACGTCCACTCCGGCACCCGAGGCTCCGGCCAAGGTTGTCGAGAAAAAGACGATCGTCACGATCGTTAAGGACTGCGTCTGCAAGTACGTACCGATCATTCCGTGTGAAGAGACTCCTGCCCCCGAGAAGCCGCAGCCGACCCCGTCGGCGCCGCCCACCGGTCAGGTACCTCCCACGCCTTCCGAGGAGCCCACTCCGACCCCGACACCTTCCGAGACGCCGAGTGAGGAGCCTACTCCCACTACAACCCCGACCCCGACCCCGTCTGAGACGCCGTCGGAAACCCCGTCCCCGACGCCCACGCCGACGCCTTCCGAGACGCCGAGTGAGACGCCCACGCCGACCCCGACGCCGACGCCCACCGAGTCTTGTACTCCGGGCCCGAAGACGGGCAACAGCTGTGAGCCGGTAGAGGAGATTCCGGTCGAGGTCTGTGACGAGGAGACCGGCACCATCATCAAGGTGCCCTCGGACGAGATCGAGAACTACCCGACTCCTATTGAGGACTGCGCGCCCACGGAGGAGCCGACCGAGGAGCCGACGACGGAGCCCACCGAGGAGCCCACGGAGGAGCCGACCGAGGAGCCGACGACGGAGCCCACCGAGGAGCCTACCCAGGAGCCCACGGAGGAGCCGACGACCGGCAAGGACCCTGAGAAGGATCCCGCCGAGACTGGCAACGCTCCCGACAACGGAGCGCCCGTCA
>JALRDG010000108.1 GCA_023257055.1 Candidatus Saccharimonadia bacterium
CGAAGATATGGGTCAAATTCTCTGCAATGCAGCTACCTGATTGGTAACAGCATAGTCTACTTTACCAGAGGTGAAAAATTTTGTCTAGCTTGCTGCTGGCGGCGCCGCGCCATCCAGGCTTTGGATGATTGAGATAAGCTTGCGCGGCGTAATCTCTGCTTTTATGAGGTAGCCGTCAACGCGATGCTCCATGGCGATGCGAGATTCGTCGTCTTGTTCAAAGTTCGTCATAACAAGTACTTTTGTATTTGGAATCAGATCGTGATCATCGGTTCGCAGGGCATCGAGTATCTCGTTTCCCTTCTTCTCCGGCAGCATGATGTCGAGCATGATTAGGTCGTATGGTCTGTTGCGGGCAGCGACAAGTCCATCGTTCCCGTCGATCATCCAGTCGACTGTATATCCAGCTTTTTGAAGGCTGCGAACATACATTTCACCGATAAAGCGGTCGTCTTCGATACATAGAATTGTCTGAATTGGCATAATAATTATCCTCGGTACATTGAATGGTTTTTGATCCAGCCTTCTTTCTTGCGAATGAAGTCTTCGTTGGCGTTATCACCTGAGAGCAGTTTATCAGCGACGGTGCTATATATCGGCAGGCTGAAGGTAAAAGTCGAGCCCTGGCCTTCGGCGCTACGGACGCTTATTTCACCGCCATGGGATTCGACGAACGCCTTACAAATATACAAGCCGATACCTGTTCCGGCGACTGTTTCGCGCGAGCGATGTGAGCGGTAGAACTTATGAAACAGGTTGCTGACGACGTTGCCTGGCATGCCGATGCCTTCGTCACGAACAGACACTTCGATGAATTCACCTTTTGTTTCTGCCGTCACGTGTACGGTCCCACCCTCATGACTATATTTTATACCATTATCTATAAGATTGCCGAGAACCTCGCCAATACTTCCTCTATCGGCGGCGACGGTTGGGAGGTTGGTGGGAATCTGTACGTCAAGGAGCCGCTGTTGAGAGTTGGCACGAAGCTGCATGTCGTCGGCAATGGTTGCGTAGATGTCGGCCACAGTATCTTCGACGAGGTGAACTTTAAGGTGACGGCGATCGTATCGTGATGCGTTTAGGATGTTATTAATGTAGCTACTGAGGCGGCTGGCCGAAACGGTTAGGCGTGCGAGCAGTTCTTTTTGGTCGTTTTGTAAGTCTGCTGATAGTTCGTCGTCGAGCACGTCAAGGTATCCTCGGATGACGGTGATTGGTCCGCGAAGTTCATGGGCGGCGAATGCGATAAAATTAAGCTCCTCTTCTTCGGGTGTGTACTCATCGGTGTAGTCGATAAACGTCAGTACGACTTCGGCGCTGCTTCCTTTTTGGTAAGAAGCAATAATATCGAATATGCGACGACCTTCTTCGCCCGGCAGTTTATTTGAAACGCGGCGCCATGTGTATTGCGCATGAACCTCGTGCGTTTCACATTCCTCTAGCCACTGATCGAGCGTCTTGTCGTGAATAAAGTTGAGTTGAAATTCTTCGATACCCTTTGGCGTAACGTGTATAGGAGCGGCTGCATTGGCGTACAAGATTTTGCCATTATGATTCAAGATGGCTACGCCGGTCGTAGTGGAGTTCAGTGCACGCTCAAGCAGTTCGCGTCGAGCTGTATCTTTCGTGTCTGTAGCTTCTTCGCTTTCGGATTTACCAGATAGCTCGTAGATAGTCTGGAGGACTTTCTTGAAACCAATACGAGCGTATGAGGTAGAGTTTGGATTTGGTAATGGCGTACTCGTAGGTTCACCCGCGGCGTGCACGATAGCGTTGAGGACATTCTTAAACGGTTCGGTAATAAGATAGAATGCAATCAAGTTGACCGCTAGCGACGCAAAACAAACGGTGAAAAGTGTCAAAAGGAACGCGACGTCAGTAATGCTGAAAACATCGGCGATAATCAATGCTCCGCCGATAACCATCGTGACGAGCAGCTGCGCAGAAATGATTCCCCACGTGAATATTTTTTCAAAACGTGGCCAGAAATCCCTGGCCATTGCTGGACGTGATGATTTTACTGCCATGATACACTCCCTGTTACATTTGGTACGGCGGTGATCCAGGTTTGGCCGCGTACGAGCGGTATTTCAGCACCGTTCGCTTCGGTAAATCGGATAGTCGTTGCACGATCTGGCTTGTGCCAGGTGGCTTCCGTGGCGGTGCCGTTTTGGAAAATAATAGCTTGCCCAGTGCCAATGGTTTCGATGTTTTCGCGGTATCCATCTTCCTGAACTCGGCTCATGTTTACTTTCATGGCAATGACAACGTTTGGCTGAATCTGGCCCTCCTCGCGATCAAGATGAGGTGCGCCGCCTTGGTTGCGTCGATAGCTGTTTGTGGTCGCGTCGTACGTGTAATCGCTGTTGTATGTGGTACTGCTGACTTTTACAGAGATGGTCGTAGCGTTTGGCGGATTGACTGCCTTGCCGTCTACTCTTGGGAAGCTGGTGAATGTTGACTTCGTGTAGTTATTCGAGGCATTCAGTTTATCGAGACGGTCGAAGCTGGTGTAGACATTATGTGGTGCTCGGCGGTCGTTGGCTCGCCAGTAGCTGTCGCCGTTAAAAAACTGGTCGATATCACGGTAGTTGCCGCCGCGCACTTCGTCGAGTGCCGCTTTGCTGCCCCCGACGTGTGCGATACTGGCGTCGTAAGCAGCGAGCCAATCGACGTAATACATACGCAGGCTGCGCACCGGCCCTATTACCTGTGGTTTTTCTTGCTGATAGAAAGCCAGGAATCGAGTAATCCCTCCTTCGGCGATTGCCTCATATACGACACCTGCCTGCTTTAATCCGGATTGCGGGCGGGCTTCTGGACTATTTTCGAGCATGATAGCCGTTACGGGCTGCATGGTGGCAAATTCGTCCGTCACAAGTTTTCCTGTTAAAGGTGAATAATACTTCTTTTGTGGTTTCGGCGTGGCTTTTTTAGTGACGACTGGCGCTGCAGGAGTTTCTGGCTTTTCAGTTGCGAGAAGGTATGCCACTACGCCCCCGCCCGCAATAGTCACAAGTAGGATTGCACTGACGATCTTGTGTCGCTGTACCCATATAGTCATGGATTGAAAGCTGGTTCTAAGTGAGAGACGCTTCATGCTTATGGCTAGTATACCAGTTCGTGCAATTGTCTGGCTAGCTATTGTTTTGTCGGTCTACTATTGTATAATATTCATTATCCGTATCCGGTACTCTCAGGAGGTAATCATGTCGGACGAAGTTCTTTCCGAATCTAGTGTGGCAACACGGGAACTCCGTTCCTTTATTGCCAGCATGTCGCCGTTTCACACGGTAGAGACAGTCGATGCAACGCATTACGACATCACGATGGAAAGTGTGGACGCCTTTCGGCTTGCACAGCACTGGGCATCGCTGAATAGGTATGTGCCACAAATCATGATGCCGGTTCGTGTTGAGGACGACGCCTACTGTTCGGCATACTTCTTTGCTGAACGGGTTTTCGATGATGGAGTCATTCTCTCGTTGACGCTCACTCTGAAGACGGTGTCTGCGGCTGCATAGCCCCTGCTTTACCGCCCCTTAGCACTGTATACGTATCGGTAAAACTAGGGGGCGTTCCTATTGACATTATACGAATAATAATGTATAATGTACCTACATCGTTCTCACTACGAAAGGTATGACGATGAGCATCCAGACAGCACCCGTTCTCGATCAGCTCAAGCACGTTGGCCTTCTCCGGCCACTGCGTACTCGTGGAGCCTACCGCACCGCCAGCAAGCAGGCGATGGTCTCCGCGCAGACGATTCTCGCACAACAGGGTTTCGTGCTGGCGAGCGTAAAGATGATTCAGGGTTCGTTCTACGAACTGCGCTACAACAACTCCGGCCCATTCGATGAGTGGCCGTACTGGGTTGTTCTGCAGTTCGATACCGAAGACTGCTCGCAGTCGGTCCCTCTCGGCCTGTTCTATTACGAGCGTTCCGACGACGAGGAGTCGTCGAAGCTGAGTCGATGGGGACTTGGCTATACGTTCAGGACCGAGACCTCCGAAGCAGAGAAGATGATTGTGGACTACAAGCGGAACCACGCTTTCCCTGTCGAGCCGTTCTGGGTTCCCGTATTCGACGCCTAGGCGTCACACTCGCCCGCGTTTCTAGTTAGAAGCATTAGTGCTCGCTAGAAACGCGGGCACTTTTGTTATTTGACATTTACGATATTAAATAGTATGGTGTATATACATTGTTTCCTACCAAAAGGACGTACGATGAGCACCGAGAAAACCTTCGTTATGGATCAACTTGATGATGTCACTGACCTGAAGTTGTTCGGGCATACCAGAAATGTTTACCGCACGAGCAGCATTGCAGCAATGCTCGAAGCGCAGCGCATTCTAGAAAATGCGGGCTACACTCTCGAGATTTACGGCACCAAAATGATCGAAGGTGTTTTTTATCAACTGGCGTACAGTAACGATGATGAGGGCAGACGCAACCCTGCTTGGGTTACGTTGCAGTATGACACGCAGCGCCTACTCGCCTGGGTGCCACTCGCCTTGTTTTATATGACGTACGATGCAGATGGCCGTCACGTGAAGAGATGGGGCACCCCCTTCGACATCACGGACGTTGCCGACACACCCGATGCCGCTAGGATGATGGCTCGGTTCGAGCAGTCGATCGAGGACTCATCTACGCGGTCTCACCCTGTTTGGGTGCCGGTGTTCGATAATAAGCAGGGATACGTGTAATAGTTGTCCGTCGGTTTAGGCTAGAAGCATCAGTGCTCGCCTGAACCGGCGGGCATTTTTGCTTTTTAGAGACTATTGATGGCGGCTTGGATGCGACGAAGGGAGGTTTCTTTCCCAAGTGCGGCAAGCGTATCGTTGAGTGCGGGGCTAAACGGTGCCCACGACACTGCTAAGCGGATAAGGCTAAACAGGATACCTGGTTTTTGGTCTGTGGTTTCAAGCAGTTGATTAAGCGTGTTTTGAATGTCTTCTGGTGTAAACGCTGAATTTGCTAGCGCGTCGTGTGTAGCGCGGAGGTATGTCTGAATTTCGTCACGTGACAGCTTCTTGAGTTGCTTATTGTCGTCGATCATCGACCAATCGGGTGTTGGCTCTTCAAAAAAGTAATTCGTCAGGATCGGCAGGTCTTTAAGCGTCTTCATACGATCCTGAACAAGTGCAAGTATCTGCTTTTTCGTAGTCTCGTCGGCAGATGCAGCACTCGTTGGCCAAAAATCTGCTACGCGTTCGTAGAGATCGTCTATATCTAGCATGCGGATGTGCTGACCGTTCAGCCAAATAAGGCGCTTTTCATCAAAACGCGCCCCGCTTCGCTGCACACGGTCCAGGCTGAATTTCGCAATCAGTTCATCGCGTGTAAAGACTTCCTGTTCAGTACCATCGTTCCAGCCCATGCTGGCTAGGAAATTAAGCATCGCCTCTGGAAGATAGCCATCCTCACGGTATTCTTGCACGCTTTTAGCGCCGTCACGTTTACCAAGTTTCTTATTACCGTCGGCCGCCATGATGTGCGGAAGGCACACGAGCACCGGGTATTCAATTTCTAACGCGTCGTAGAGTGAAAGGTATTTTGGAATTGATGATATGTATTCAAGCCCGCGAATAACATGCGTGATGCCCATTTCGGCATCGTCTACGATGTGTGCGAAATTATATGTCGGTAATCCATCGCTCTTAATAAGTATGAAATCATCGAGTGCTTCCGGTCCGGCGGAGAGTTCACCCATAACCGGATCGTTCCAGGTGTAGCGTTTGATTTCCGGCACTTTGAAGCGAAGTGGCTGGCTGCCATCCCATGCTGGTGGATTCTCTGGGCGATGATCACGGTACAAAAAGGCGCGCTTTTCCGACTTCGCTTGCTCACGGAATGCCTGCACTTCCTCTGGACCGTATGGGTCGGCGTATGCAAGGCCTTTGTCGATGAGTTTTTGTGCCCATTGTTTATAGATGTCGCGACGCTCTGTTTGGAAATACGGTCCATATTCCCCGCCCTTTCGCGGGCCTTCGTTCCAATCGAGCCCAAGCCATTCTAGCGTGTCAAGGATTAGCTCGGTGGCGCCCTCGACGAATCGAGCTTGATCGGTATCTTCAATGCGCAAAATGAAGCTTCCGCCTTGCTGGCGTGCAAGCAGCCACGGATAAAGCGCGGCACGAACATTGCCGACATGAATGTAGCCGGTCGGGCTTGGGGCGAAACGGGTGCGAATAGTAGTCATATAGGTGTAAGTATAACAAAAAGCACTCGCGTCTACGAGTGCTCATGCTTGTGATACCAGGGCTACATACTTGTTGCGATACGACGAATCTGCTCGCCGGAAAGTGGTGCGTCGCCATCAACGGTGTAGAGGACGCCACCATTCACCCAAGCGGCATTGCTGCCGTAGATGTAGATAGTGAGACCATCAACAGTTGTCGTAATGGCATTGTTGTCGGAAGTTTTAGCCACGTATTCGCGTACTGCCATTGAGTCCCAGTTGCTTTTCTCCTGTTTGATGCCGAATTGCTGTGGGCCGGAGTTCGAGGCGAACTTCATGGACACTTTGCCGTTTTCAGCGGCGATCGGCCCATTTAGTCGATAGCCGTCTGGGCGATAGTCTGGATACGATGCTTCAAATCCTGCTTGTGCAGCCGCGACACGCACTGATAAATTCGGCATATTGATATAAGTAAAGTATCCACCTAAGAGGAGTAGCGCAAGCGTAGACGCGCCAATACTGACAAAACCTGAGGTGCGTTTTTTTGGCTTTTTATGATCTTTATGGTTGCGAACTGCCTGTGAAAGAGCTGATTCGATAGCTTCGTCCTTGATGGTTGCCGCTGGCTTTGGCGCGCGCTGGGCTGTGGCTGCAGCAGCTTTCTGAAGCTGGGCTTGATGTGCTTTATGTGCAGCTGGGTGTACTTGTGGCGCGAGGTCGCTTGTACTGAGCGGTGGACGGGCCGGAGCTGCCGTGGAAGATTGCATAGGGGTGTGTTGGGCGGGAGTATTTGTCTGCTGGTTCGCCTGAACGGGCTGGATGACGGACATTTTTTTACGTTGCAGTGTTTGCGACGACGTAATGCCGCTCATTGATGGACGGCGTACAGTCGCGGTGCGCATGCGAGCTGGAGCTCGATTGATAATTGGACGAACAGTCGATACTGTCGTGGTTGGTGCTGGTGTTGTTTCGGCAGCCTGTTGGATGCTTGGTTTGGCTGTCGTGCGACGACGAAGCGTCTGTGAACGCTGTTGTGTCGGCGCATGGATACGCTGATGTGCAATCGAACGTACGACTGCTGGCGTCAGCGAAGCGGTCGTTGGCTGCGAGTCCGACGATGTTTCGATTACCATGCCTGTTCGTGCATCGTAGATGCGGCCGTTAATCGTAATGGTTTTTTGTTCCTGCATGTGTACTCCCCTATGTACTTGTTGTGTAAGATATCTCACACTCACTTGCTACTATTATCTTAAGCAGAATGGTTCGATTATGCAAGTGCTTGATACAGAGAAATTTGCTATACTTTTACCTATATGTACAAGCAACCTCCAAAGAAGAAAATAGTCCGACGCCTTATTGTTATATATGGTGTCATGATCGCACTTATTGCTAGTCTCGTAACGCTATTGGTGTTTTTTATGCTGGGGTATCGATTCGACGGCCAAGAACAGAGATTTGAACAAACTGGTTTGGTGCAGTTCGATTCCGAGCCGCGCGGTGCCATTGTTGAAGTGAATAAAAAACGCCTTTCCGGCAAAACGGCAACCAAAACAGTCGTCAGTCAAGGGACACATGAATTTGCTATGTGGCGCGAGGGATATGAGACGTGGTGGAAGCAACTTGCTATTCAGGCCGGTACGGTAACTTGGCTTGACTATGCCCGACTTATTCCAAAGGAGCGTCCCGTAGAGTCCATACATACTTTCGAGCAGCTGGAGGATGTATCGTTTGCGCCCTTTGGTCGTTTCATGATTGCCCTACAGAAACCTGACGTGCCAGAACTTGTCCTATTTGATCTGCGCGACGCAGAAAATACTAAGCAAACGGTAATTAAATTGCCCGAGACTGCCCTTTCAGGGATGGAGGAAGGTGTCGTACACCGCTATGAGATCGATGAATGGGACCAAGGTGGCCGCTATGTGCTTTTGAAGCATAGTTATAGTGATCAGATCGAATGGCTACTTCTCGACCGTGAAAAACCGGATGAACTGCAAAATGTCTCGACGATTGTAAATCTGCCAATTGTCGATGCGCAGCTGTCAGGCTCGAGTGGTAATGAGCTGTACATACTGACCGAAGGAACGATCCGGTTAGTCAAGTTGAGCGACGGAAGCCTGTCTCGTGCCTACGCTTCGCGTGTACAGCAGTTTAACTTGTACGGAACGGGCGTAATCACGTATGTCGGTACAACGGAAAATAATACGGAACGAGTAGTTGGCGTGGTCCAAAAGGATGATCAAAAGCCACATGTTCTAAAAACGATCACGGCCTCGCCTGATGTACCGGTATCGATTACGACATCGAATTATTATCACAAAGATTATATTGCCATATCAGTTGGATCGCAGGTCGAAATTATGTCTGGCGATTACCCGACGAACGAAAAAACCGTCGATCAGACTATGAAGCCGGTGATGACATTTGACTTCGTCCGCCCAATAAAATGGCTACAAATGAGCGGCAATGGGCGCTTTGTGTTAGCGCAGGATGACGCGGGGTATATGAGCTACGATCTTGAACGTGGCGCCCAAAGTACGATGATTGATTTTGCATCTCCACTATCTCAGAAGCTACGATGGATAGATAGCTATTCTGTATACAATGTCGAGGATGGTCAGCTTATCTTGCGTGAGTTCGATGGTGCGAACCGACACGCCATACTGCCGGCAGATAGTCGATTTGCCTCCTCTCTCGATCAAGACGATACATATATGTATGCCGTAGCGGCTACCGACAAAGGGTACGCCCTGCAACGAGTACGGATGATCTTACAGTAAGTAGAGATATATAAAATACCTCGCTTATCACCGCGAGGTATTTTTTATGCGCCAAACAGTCGTTCAAGGAAGGTTGGGTCGTTGCTTGGGAGCGGTGCGCTTTCTGTGGCGTCAGGAGATTGCTCGGGGGCGGCCGTGGCGCCATCAGGGCTCGGACTGACTTGCTCTGCGAATATGAGCAAGCGTTTGTCTGCCGTTCCTAGGGGCACGCAGCTAATAAGCGTCAACATTGGCTTGTCTGTGTCAAGAACAATTTTATTTACTTCTGTCGGCAGTACGACTTCACGTCGCGTGATTGTATAGGTATAACGGACGCTGCCGTAGTTCATGTAAATCGTATCACCTTCGACAAGTTTTTCGTTCTGGGCGAAAATAAACTTATAATCACCTGGTGCGAAAACGTCGTTACTGGAATGGCCGGCGATAACGGTATTTCCGACTTGCCCCGGTACGCTGTTGGCGCCAGGGATCGCAAAGTGTGCAACGCCCGATTCCATGGCCTTCATCTGTGAGTTGTGATCAGGCCCGACACCGTAAATCACCGGAGTTTCAACGTTTATCTTCGGGATAATAAGTTTTGATTCTGGTCCCACTTGTACATCGACGGTTGGGTCGACGATGATATTTTGCGGATCGATATTTCCCGGACTTACGTAGGCGTGTACGGCGGCAAACATCGTGCGGTTGTATTGCAAGAACGAGAACATCAGTAGTACGACGATACCAGCGGCTATCGGAACGAAATGACGGCTTTTGCGAACTGAGCTGGCTGATTCACGCATCTTTGTACGTAAGTTCTCGCGGAGTTCACGAAGGGCTTCGTTTTTGCTGACGGATTCGTCGTCCGCACCAGAGGCAATAATTCGCTGTTCGGGTTGGCTTGCGACCTCGTTCTCTACAGGGCTTGTGGCGGGCGCTTGATGCTTATTTTTTTGTAACTCGTTCAAATAAAACCGTTCGTAATACTGACGATAGTAGTCTTGCCAGGCGGTGTGATATTTTTTCCATTGGTCGGTTTGCGGCTGCGGAGTTGCCGTGTGAGTCCGGTCGTAGGGGCTGGTTGCCGTAAAGTCGGTACTAAGCGGCGTGATGGCCGGTGTCGGTGGCGTGTTACTGGCGCCCGACGAGCTTGCATCCGGTGCGACGAGCTGCGGAGTAGCATGGTTTGTATTTGCAGCGGCGGACTGCTCGACTATCGGAGTAGTCTGTGGAGTAGGATGCGTCGTGTTGCCGTCGTAAATCGCGTCAACGTGACTACGAATAATATTGGCGGCCGGTTCGCGTGAGGCAGCCGAACGGTCACGCACCGCTGTCGCCTGTGGCGTGTCGGTTCGTGCATATATAAGTGGACGCTGTTGTAACGACGGCTGGCCCACTCGCCTATCATTTGTATCGTTTGATCGCATCTATAGATTCCTGTCTGCATCTATTGTACAATAGATTTCGAGCATCTACTATTATTTGCCGCGGTGGTGGAATCGGTAGACACGCTAGACTCAAAATCTGGTGAGCATTAGCTCGTGCCGGTTCAAGTCCGGCTCGCGGTACCATAATAATCTCTCATTTTGTGAGGGATTATTTTTATTGCAAAGAAAAACCTGTCACACCAGATGACACGGTAGTGCTCTGAAGGTCAAAAAGGTACGGCTACTGCAGTAAACTCGCTACGACGGCTTCGAGCGGCTTTTTTTCGTTCCATAGTAAGTAGCTGGCTGCCCGCGTGGCGGTATTGCCTCGCCATATTGCCATCGGGTTTTGCCATGGGGTCGTCACGACATCTCCGTTATGTGCAACAATAAAGTGGTCCTTATGAAGCACTGCAATCGTCACTGGGTATGTAATAGTAAATTTATGTAGTGCTTCAACTAGCTGCTGTAGTTGCATGCCAAATGTCAGGATTTTCGGATAGTACACCGACTGAAATAGTTTTTGTAATTGCGCGAACGAGACGACCAAGAGCGTCTGTGGCCGCTCGACGAGTTGTTGGCTGGCGTTTTTCATGAGGTCGACCGCATCGCGGGTAATCGTCAGCTGGCCATCGTAATCGAGCAAGAATCGCTCGTAAAGGATGGCCGTCTCGCTGTTCCTACCGGCGTCACCGATCAGTAAGATGCCGGTGGCATACCGAGCCATGGCGAGCAATTCTGGTTCGGCCTCTTTTGCCAGGCTTCCAGATGGGTTGGTAGCGGCAAAAACAGCGTCCGTAATTATTGGCGGGATAGTTTTTTTTAGAACGTCCGGTAGGATGACACGCACCTCCCCTGCCCCTGTTGTTAACGCAGTACTATACGCCTCTGCTACGGCACTGAAACCGAGCTTGTTCCCACCGACGACACCCAGGCGACCAGCGAGTGAACGTTGTTCGGGCTTATTCCATTCAATGTCGGGAAACAATGGCTTTTCTGTAGTTTGCTGCTGCCAATATGTATACATGTCTCCTTCTAGTATACAGGAAAAGACTCTTGCATATTGAAAATTAAATTGTATGATTATGGTATGGAATTCAAAGATCACCTTGATTGTGTTGGCCGTCCTATCGTAGGCAGTGACATGTTTCAGGCTATACCGAGCCTCGAAGAATATACCGTAGCGCAAGAAGCGATACGTGTTGGCATGATCGCTGCGCTTCAGAACGGCGCATTTACCTACCAGGAGGCTGCGTTGGCGTATGATATTTCGCTGCAGGTCAGCGAATCGCATCGGCGTCTTGTCACGCCGGAAAAAGCACGGATTTTAGCACGGCTCCTCGATATGGGCGGCTCGTCGCTTGATGACAATAAGCCCGAAGTCATGCGGTGTATGGCCGAACAGCTTCGCAACGAAGCCGATGTGCGTGACATGTTGGCTGATCTTGATGATATTACGCCTGATTCGTTCGATGTGTAGTTTTAGAGGTGAGAGGCCGTCAAAAGATGATGCTCGCCAGTGATGCTGTCGGGCGCTAGCTCGTAGGCAACATTTTTACGCTCGACGACGATTTTCCATTTGTTCTCAAGTGCCTTAAGCAGTAGTTCGTGCGTTGGGTTAAAAGCAATCGGGTTGTCGACCATAGAGAGCATGCCGCTGTCGCCATTGCTGTCGCCTACTGCGTAACTGTCTTCGAGGGTCAAATCATATTCATCGATGAAGCTTTGAAGCAGCTTATCCTTGCCGGTGTGCGTTTTAATTGCCTCGCCGGTAAAGTATTCGTCTCCCTTACTCCAGTGCTGCCCCATCCAGGCGTCAAAGCCATAGCGTTGCGCAAACGGTTCAACGAGAATTTCCTGTGAGCCGCTAATTGCAATCGTAAAATAGCCTTCGTCTTTCAGTTTGCAGAGAAGATTGCGTGTATATACATAGACGTTTTCTGCTTTCTGCTCAAGAACCCGCTGAGCAGCGGTTTCGTAATCGGCGATCTTCAGCTTTGGTAAGTGGTTATCGATATAGCCGACAAGCGATTGCTCAAATTCTTCGAACGCGTTGCCGTGCAGGCGATGTCGCCACTGGCGGTGTTTTTCGGTCGTTTTTTCAGATGCTTCCGACGGCATGACGCCCATTTTAATCAGTTCGTAAAAGACTTCTTGGTGAAGGCCACTGCGGAATAGTGTTCCGTCAATGTCGAATGCTGCAAGTTTTTGTGCCATGATATACCTCTTTCTGACAGATTAACAGACGTCATCGCTGAATTATCTTCAGTGTTGATAGAGCATACCAACTTATCATATTTTTTGCAAATTAAAGCGCCCCGTTTTCACAGGGCGCTTGTGGCGGGTGTGAAAACGGGGCTTTCTTGCTCAGATCCGCCCGATTTTGAGTAGCGTGGACCTCATCTGGTCGTTTCGATGATCCCTGACGGCGTCATGGATTCGACGATGCACCGATCGGGCCGTGAGGGCTATACCCTCTTTGAGCCTTTCGGTGTCATGGCGGCCTGCCTTAATTGCAATGTCAGCATCGTACGTACCGACGAAGTACTTGTCTATCAGGTCTACGAGACCTGGTATTTTCTTGAGTTCGTCGTCAGTGAATGTTGGCATGTCTTCGCTGAACAGTGCCTGGTGACTGTAGTAATCGGTACCAGCCCGGTACTTTCGTGGGTTTGAACGAATTCGTCGTACCGTGTAGAAGCTACGTACAGCCAAGTACATCGTCCATAACAGTGCCGGCACAAAGATAAGCAAAGCTATTTGTCCGTGTGAACGGAAGAAAATCGCAAATAGTATAAGGCTTGTCACAGAGAACCCAGTACTGACTGCGACTACATTGTTTGAAATGCACGGTTTGCTCATCAAAAGATAAGCATTTATTCGTCGGGCGCGTCGGCCGGACGATTTGATGTACCAGCCGTCAACAACCTGAGGTTTTGCTAAGGCGTTAGTGGGAATGAACATCACGTCTCCTGTCGGATGATGCAAGAATACTTAAACTATACCATATACAAGTGTATTATGCAACTGTCGATACGCACTAGTGTGAGGTAGTAATACGGCATGATTTCGCTATCAAAATAAAAGCGCCCCGTTTTCACAGGGCGCTTGTGGCGGAAGTGAAAAT
>JALRDG010000046.1 GCA_023257055.1 Candidatus Saccharimonadia bacterium
CTCTGCGATGTCACGCGTAAACTCAAGGTGCTGCGTTTGATCTTCGCCAACTGGGATGTATTTCGCGCCGTAGAGGAGGATGTCAGCCGCCATGAGGACTGGATAATTAAACAATCCTATCGATACATTATTACCTGCACTGAGTGCCATCTCGCGGGCAATTAAGTCATATACAATCTTGTTAAGGATTTTTGACTGTTCTTCGTTCAATTCTGCAAATAGTTTGTCTAAATCCTCATTTCTACCAGAAATATCGGAAAGGGTTTTATCGTAACTTATTGCGTCAATTGCCTTATCTTTGAATTGTGTCATTCTTCGCATCTCACCAAAATAAGTAAAACAATCAAGAATCCACGTCAGTTCACTGTGCGCCGGAATGTAACTCTGGCGATATAAGTGGATGTCCGGGTTATCTAGTGGAAGGCCGGCAGCGACAAACAGTCGTGCATTATGCAAGATTTGCTCTTGCAGTTTGTCGTGATCAATTGGCGTCGTGAAGCTATGAAGATCCGGAATGAACATGTTAATTTGATACTCGGATGAGCGAGTTTTCGCCATTTCAATCATTGGCAAAATACCGCCAAAGTAATTGCCGATGGTAAGATCATTGTTGGCACGAAGGCCAGTGAGAATTACAGGTTTTGTCATATTGTTACTATTATACCGAAATAAAGTGAAATGCGCCTCTTCTTTTATAGAGGCGCATTCCGAGTTCGTTGATAGTCATAAGGTTACGCGGCCGCCTTCGTCTTCACATGGCGCATCTTGTGGGACTGAATCGCTGCCAGGTAAAGGCGGGCCGGCATGGTCGCGAGATCTTTCTGCCAAATGAAGTTGCGTGATGTGCTGTCGTCTCCGGGTGCATACACCATGTCCCGATCGACCATGGCCATTTCTAGATTGGCCAGTTGATTGCGGAACCAGAAATCATTCTGCTGGTGGGCGGGAGTCGTGGCGAGCAACTGCTGATAGTTCTCATAAACAGTGTTGTTTGCCACTTTGTCGTATCGATTGAGTTTGATTCTGCAATCGCTGACATCTACGTGGATAGGACTGATAACCATGATGTACTCCTCTGTCTCTCGTCGATACACTCGGATAGAAAAATTATACTACACTCATCAACTTTGTCAATAGGATTACGGAGTAGCCGTTGCCTTTTCAATCTCACTAACAATCGCAGTAACGTATGTTTTTGCACGAATATCGTGGTGTGCGGCAATTTCTCTAAATGTGCCGTGTGAATTTGCCTGAACGACATCTTTCAAATAGCTCTTAAGCACTAATGGATCGTATTTACCGTGTATGATAACGAACGGTACACGTAGTTGCTTCGCGTCTTGTGCGGCAGTTTGTGTGAGAATACTCCCTTTGAGAGCGCCGAGAAATGGATGTAGGGTTTCGTCGTTAATTGTAAAAGTATCTTTGAATAATCGTATTTTCTGCACACGACGGGCTAATTTTGGTACACGATCCGGATGTTCACTGAGATACCGATAAAATGCCTTCAGTTGACGTTCTCGGTGTGGAAGCGATGTCGCAGTATCACTTCCGTAAAGAGGCGGACTGCATAAGATCAGTGACTGGACGAGGCGTGGATAGCGTTTGGCGACTTCTACTGAAATCAGCGAGCCCATCGAATGACCTACCAGAATGATCTTGCCAAAAGTAAGCTGACGAAGCAGTGTGGCGGCTACAGCGCGTGCCTGCGTTTGGACATTATACGTCGCATGTTCGGGTTTTGGTGATGCGCCATGGCCAAGTAAATCAATGGAAAGTATATACGTATCCTTCGGCAGTCGTTCAATCGTATTGCGCCATGTGTGACCAGTATTACCAATGCCGTGCAAGAAAACCACTGTGGCGCGTGGACGTTTCGGCCGTTGACGTACGGCTACATGTAGAATGTATGGCACGTTCAGCTTGTTGTGCAGCAGAATAGCCCACTTGCTGTCGTACCGCTTTCTTTGACTCATATGTCTATTATACGGGACTGAATCCGACGAACTGTGAGAAATATTATTCAAACCAACGTCGACACTCCGTATAATTATGACAAAGGAGAAAGCAATGGCATTATGGGATAAACTTGGAAGCGTCGGTAACGTCGAAGATAGACGCGGACTAGGCGCTGGTGCAATTGGCGGCGGACTAGGAATTGCGGGCGTCGTTATTACATTGGCACTGAATTATTTTGGTATTGCCGTCGACCCGTCGCTTGTTACCAATACACTCAATCAACTTACCGGTGGAGATGCGTCGCAGCAGACGGGCGTACAACCGGAAGAATTCCGCGGACAAGACGATTATGAAAAATTTGCAGCTACAGTTCTCGGGTCAACAAATGACACGTGGCGTGACATCTTTAGTCAAAACGGCGAGACATACCAAGAGCCGAAGCTTGTACTGTTTCGGGGTGGCACGCAGTCGGCCTGTGGAGGCGCGGTAAGCCAGGTGGGGCCACATTACTGCCCTGCTGATAGTACGATTTATCTTGATGAAACATTCTTCGAAGAGCTGAAGGCACTTGGCGGCAGTAGCGAGGATGTCGCGCAGGCGTACGTTATAGCACACGAGGTCGGGCACCATGTGCAAAATATCTCCGGCCAGCTTGCGAGTGGAACGAATGAAGAATCTGTAGCCACCGAGCTCCAGGCAGACTGTTATGCGGGCATCTGGGCGTATTCTGTTAAGCGGTTAGGTGTTTTCGAAGAGAATGAAATTCAGGAAGCACTTGATGCCGCCGCGGCTGTTGGCGATGATCGCATTCAAAAGCAGACTGGGCAGCGCGTTAACCCTGAAAGTTGGACGCATGGCTCAAGTGAGCAGCGCGTCGCCGCATTTAAGGCTGGCTACGCCAACGGTAGTGTTAGTAGTTGCCAATATAACTAAAAATAGCTCCCATGTAGGAGCTATTTTTATATTCATGGAGCGATTAACGCTTCGAGAACTGTTCGCGCTTACGTGCAGAACGAAGACCGTATTTCTTTCGTTCCTTTTCGCGTGGGTCACGCTTAAGGAATTCAG
>JALRDG010000140.1 GCA_023257055.1 Candidatus Saccharimonadia bacterium
TTGCCACCATTCTAGAGCTACAATCCAAATACGCCACCAAAATCCAGTCACAAAAAAGTGCCGATAAGCGCAAGCCGTCAGTTCGCTATAAGCTATTCGAGCAAGTAACTGCTGATTTTCGCAGCGACGAAGCGAATCGCCTTACCCGCGGCACTTCACACAGCGACGTACAGCAATACCGACAAGTGTACGAAGAAATATCGAGTTTGTTGCTTGAAGTATTTGAGCTCAAAGCAGCCGAGCGCACCAGACTCCTTAAGCACATTGAAGCATATAGTCGCCTCGTCCGCGAGCGAAGTCTTATCTTATCCGTCCAACGTGACCGCGAGCAGTTCTTGGCAGTACATGGATAATATTGCTTAAGCAGCGCTAGTCGCTTTACCTTACCATAATACTTATGGTATAACTGTAAACACAGGAAGAAACACACACATTTTATGGAACCCCTTTCATCGTTCGCTATCATTGCCCTCGCTGGCCTTGTCCATGCCAGTTTTCAGCTGAGCGTTAGCATGCTGACGCTACTAAGCGGACACACTATCGGTAGCCGGGCCAGCCACATGAAAGTCGTTCGTCGCACCTCTAGTTTCATCTGGGGTGTCATAGTAATGACCCTACTATTATTAACCTTTGCTATCTACTGTCTTCAAACAGTATTCGGAAATGTCGTTCCCCCACTCGTATGGTCAATTGGCTGCGGACTCGTTATGGGTCTCGGCATTGCCGTTTGGGCATTTTACTACCGAAAGACTGCCGGTACGACACTATGGCTTCCTCGTAGTGCTGCCCAATTCTTGTCTCGACGCACCAAAGCGACAAAAAGTAGCACCGAAGCCTTTAGCTTAGGCATGACAAGTGTTATTGTTGAAAGTATCTTTATCGTGGCGCCACTCCTTATATGCGCCATGGCCGTTACGCAACTTGCACCATTCTGGCAGGCAATTGGCATCATGCTCTATGTGCTACTTGCTTCACTTCCCCTCTTACTTATTGGGGCACTGGTAGGTAGTGGCCACAAGTTAAGCCGCATCCAACAATGGAGAGAAAGTAATAAACGCTTCCTGCAGTTTGCAGGCGGAAGCGGACTCCTTATCCTTGGTCTGTACGTATACGTAGAGCATGTCTTTGCCTTTAGTATCTTTCAGGCTGGAGGCTTGCTATGAGTACCGATATCCTCATCGTTAAGCATGGCGGCAAGCGAGTATCTGAACTATTTAGCGAAGCGAAACTACAAAAAAGCATCGTCGCTGCCTGCCTGAGCGTCCGGGCACCCGTTGGCGAAGCGGACACCATTGCCCAGAAAGTTTGCACGAAAGTCCTTGACTGGTGCGCGACCAAGCCCGAAGTGACCAGTAATGACATTCGACGCATTGCAGCAACCGCACTTGAAAAATTCCACCCCGAAGCCGCATACTTATACAAACATCACCGCCTTGTGCTATAACCACCACCCTAAAAAGGAGAGCCCAAATGGCCAAACCACAACACACACATTTCGACTATGATCTCATCGTTATCGGCAGCGGCGCCGGCGGCAGCCCGGCCGCCACGATTGCCGCAGGACTCGGCTTAAAAGTTGCTATTATCGAGGGTGGCGTATTTGGTGGTGAATCGCCAAACTGGGGTGACGTACCAACGAAAGCTTTATTGCACGCCGTACAGCTCTATGACGAAGCGAAAAACGGTGCACGTTTTGGCATACGCAGTACAATGCTCGGCTACAACTACCCTTCCTTGCAGGCTTGGAAAGAGCTCGCCGTCAAACGAACCGGCGCAGGCGGCAATCGTCGCTACTATGAGAAACACGGGGTTAGTGCATTCAATGGTATCGCACACTTCTTAAGTCCAAACGAAATCAGCGTTAATCGACGACACATCTCCGCCGAACGATTCCTTATTGCCACAGGCTCACACTGGGAACTGCCTGAAATCGCCGGTCTCGAAGCCCTAAAGTACCTTACACCAAAAAGCATCTTGAGCATGAATCGTATTCCTAAATCGTTATTTATTATTGGCGGCGGCAGCACGGCCATTGAAATTGCCCAGTTGATGGCGACATTCGGCACAAAAGTCTATATTGCAGAAATTGCCAGTCGGCTCCTCCCAAAAGAAGATATTGAAGTCGGTGAACTATTAAAAACTACCTTTACCGACCATAAGGGAATGACCATCCTGACACAGGCGCGCATTTTATCTGTCGAAAAAGATGGCATTAGCAAGCGCGTCACATTTATGCGCGGCGGCGAAGAGCGAGCTGTGCGCGTAGAAGAAGTACTGGTTGCTGCCGGGCGCACACCAACCGTCGATCTCGGTCTGGAAAACGCCGGTGTCTCTTACACCGCCAAAGGTATCGAAGTAAACGATTACCTACAAACTTCAGCTCGTCACATCTTCGCAGCCGGCGATGTGCTCGGGCGTGATAGCTACACACATTCCGCACTCTTAGAGAGCCGCGTGGCCGCTCATAACCTGTTCCATAAGTCAAAAATTGCCCCTGATTATGCAGGTACGCCGCGCGTTACCTTTACGTACCCAGGTATTGCTTCGGTTGGACTATCTGAAGATGATTGCATCAAGCGCGACCTACCAATCAATAAATCACTGGCTCCACTGAGTATCATCGCCCGCAGCAACACGAGCGATTTCCGCGACGGGTTCGTTAAGTTGATTGCAGACAAGAAGGGTACGCTACTTGGCGGAACGATCGTTGCTCCGCATGCC
>JALRDG010000116.1 GCA_023257055.1 Candidatus Saccharimonadia bacterium
TCCGTGATTTGGGTATTTAGTTACTTTATGCGTAAGCATAATTGAATTTTATATTAAAGTACGACTTAGATCAAGTAAGCTGTTACCTAGTCTTTAAGCGTAAGCTTAGGCGTTTCTGGACTGGTGTTACTAAGAAATTGAGTGTCGCATATGTCAATATTGTTCCAGGTTGCTAACATGTTGGGTCTCGGTACTTAAGCGGCCCGAGACACAACGCACACATCATTCTGGATGGCGGTTATGACTTCTTCTATTGTGGTGAGCCAAACTAGATGGTTGAACACAAGTCCAGTAAGCCTTCATATTACTGGACTTTTTTGATCTATAATTAACGTATGAAAAGTTATCTCGAAAAGCATCACAGGCTATTTGGTATTGGTGGTGGAATGATCGCGTTTGTCATTGCGCTGATTTATCTCCAAGTTACGCCAGAAGAAGCATCAACTGTTAGCGGACTTCAAAAAATAGTTCTTACGTACGGACATTCTCTTTGTTGGATTTTACTGAGTGCAGCAAGTAGTCTATGGGCGATAGCAGAGAAAAATAATCTATCGAAAATTTTGGCGTACATGGCATTAGGTGCGTACATTATTTTCATGAGCACACTGCTAATCACAAAGTTTCTGTAAGGTCCGTGACCTATGTGCTGAGCCAAGACAAGATATGTGACAAGAAGTCCAGTAAGTATTCACGCTACTGGACTTTCTTTTTGAAACGTTTCTCTAGAGACCTTTGCCGCCAAGTGCTTGAAACTCAGTTCCATCAGGCATTTCTGCGATGAGGGGCCGCGCTGTCATAATAAGCTCACGAATATCTTCTGGCTCAAGCGAGGCGTCGTGCGCCTCCTTGTTCTCCCAAAGCTCAGATACCCATACGTCATTCGGATTATCAGCTCTACCTACGATATATGAAAGACATTCTTTGTTCTGCTGCAATAATTCGGCTGCTTGTAAAAGAATTACAATTAGTTCATCACGTTTACCACTCTGTGCTACAAATTTACCGAATAATCCATATTTCATGTCATTACTATAACATTTATGTCGAAAGTCCGTGGCCTCTAAGCTGAGCCAGACTCAGCAGGTAAATACCCAGACCGGGTTCCCTGACTAAAAGTCAGATTTACCCCTTGAGTTAGACAAGAGTACCAATTGTTACCAAAAGGTACAAAACCGATAGAACCGTTCGAAAGGGCGGTTTTTTCGTATTCACCCCTGATGTTTATAGTCCTGAAATTGACTGGTTTCTCCTAGGGCTACTGGACAGCCGAAATGCTGATCTGGTTCCTTGACCGAGAGGCTCTTTATGTTGTCACGCCTACATCTCAACAGGGGGTTTTATGCTATTATGAGAAGGTCTAGATTTGAGTAACAAGCTAGTCCCATTTGCGGACTGTTCGTGCTTATTAACGGGCAGTCACAGATGATTAGCGGAGCGCGCCAAGTCCACCAACAAGTGCGCTTGGTATGAAGTATCGTTGCAATAGTTTTGTGCCACGCTTGACCACCCGCGCTAGTATGAGCACGGCAACGAGAACAATGATTGCTTCGAGCCATGTAGGCATAATGCTAGTAATTACCGCATATGTAGGCTAAGTTGCTAACGCTACAAGGCTATGGCAGCGACGCAGGTGATGGTCACGACCGCACCGGTGACGTAATTAATCCACAAAAAGCGTTTCCAGCCTGCTCGTGCCAGGTTTGCCTGAGTGTCTTTGATGTGCAAAAATGGCGCCACATTGGCGATGTAGGCCAGGCCTGCGGCTGCCACAACGAGCGCGAACCCGCCAAGCAATGCTACGAGTACGACGGCGAAAAGGTACATAATAGCCGCGAAGCGGGTCGTCCAGGCTGCTCCCAAAATGGTAGCAATCGAGCGAATATTCGCCTGCCTGTCGGGCACGATGTCTTGCACGGCACCGAAGGCCTGGCTG
Source organism: Candidatus Saccharimonadia bacterium (assembly GCA_023257055.1). GTDB lineage: Bacteria > Patescibacteriota > Saccharimonadia > Saccharimonadales > Saccharimonadaceae > JALRDG01. The sequence continues at coordinate 1,934 of JALRDG010000116.1, forward strand.
GCAACACCCCAGGCAAAGAAGGCTATCGCGGCGACCCAACCGGCTGGCGTGGCGCCAACTAGCGAGTAGGCGTACACCAGTGGGCCGACAAAGTGGATGCTGGACGTAACGGAATCGAGCAGCGGGACTTCTTTGAATCGTAACCCTTTGGCGCTGTAGGCTACCACAAAGAACAGCACCACAGCCAGGGTAGGTGCGCTCAGGCCGGACCCAGTCAGCAACAGGGCAATTACGAACGGCGCGCTCAGTAGTACCGATGCCCAAATGATGAGTGGGTGGTACTTTTTGGCGGTCACGGCGCCTTCGATGCCACCTTTGCGCGGGTTGCGAATGTCGGACTCGTAGTCAAACACATCATTGATGCCATACATCGTCAGGTTGTAGGGGACTAGGAAAAATAGCGTGCCGATGACCAGTCGCCAGTCAAACACGCCACCCATCATTAGGTAGCCTAGCGCGAACGGATAGGCGGTATTCACCCACGATATTGGGCGTGAGGTGTTGAACAGAATTTTCAGTTTATTCACTGGGACTTCCCTTTCTTTAATGCGTTCCATGTGGCGGGTATGAGTAGGGCGGCGAGGGCAGCGTAAAAGAAGTCTTCGACCGGCGCGGCGCCAACCGTCACGCCGAGTATTTGCGCTGCGTCGTACTGCACAATGCCCATTGCCACAATCAGCGAGTCAAAGATTGCCGTTGTGGCCAGCAGCACGGCGAGAGTAATGGTCGTGGCGCGGTTCCACGCCAAGGCACCGCGCAGTTTTAGTACGCCCATCACTGCTAGCAGTACGACTATGTTGAGCACTAAGTACGTGGCCATTGTCGCTCCAATAATCGGTAGATGATGAGGGTGAAATAGCACAGGAAGGTCAGGAAGAATAGTTCTTCAACGGGGAATTCGGGCGCCAGGAACAGCCCCGTGGTGTAGGGTGAGCTACCGCTAAAGAATATTCCCATGCTGATGCCCAGTATATCCCAGGCAATGAACACTGCCACGCCAATGGCAATGGCGATGATGGTTCGGCGCGCGTCGTGGAACAACGCCAGGGTAAAGCGTTTGTCGAGCATTACCATGCCAAAAGTACTGAACAAAATGGCCGCTAGGTAGGCGAGCTTCATAATAAATCGCTTTCTGCTAGTGGGCCGGCTTTGCGGTTGCCGGTGATCTTTTTGTAGGTGAGCTGCGCGCCGATCAGGCACATCGGTAGCCCAATGCCCGGCACGGTGCCCGCCCCCGCGTAGTATAGGTTTTTCACTTTGCGGCTTTGGTTGGATGAGCGGAAGCCGATGCTCTGGAATAATAAGTGTGACTCCCCGCCAAAGGCATTGTATTGCCAGGCATTGAATGTATCGCCAAAGTCGCGCGGGCCGAATGTATGCCGTGTCGTAATGCGCTGGGCGAGGTCTGGCACATCGATGGCGCGGGCGAATAACTCGATGGCGCGGTCGGCCAGCTGCGATTGCTCATCGTTACTCAGGGCAACACCTGCCGGCAGTGGCATCAGGATGAACAGGTTTTCGTGACCATCTGGGGCGAGGCTTGGGTCGGTTTTGGTTGGGTTACACACATAGATAGACGCATTTTCAGGTACTTTTTTGTCGACGTATATAGATTCGAAGTTCTCGCGCCAATTGTCGACAAAATACAGGTTGTGGTGCATCAGGTCGGGCAGCGCACCCTCCACGCCGAGCGATACCAGCAGCGCGCCTGGCCCTGGCTGGCGTTTGGACCAGTAGCTGGCGGGGAAGCTTTGGTGCTCTGGCGCGAGCAGCGCGGTTTCGGTGTGGTGCATATCGGCATTCGACACGACTATATCAGCGCGTACGTCGGAGCCATCAGGTAGTCGCACGCCGATTGCTTTGTCGTCTTCGACCAGTATTTGCTGAATCGGTGAATTGTAGTGATACTCCACGTCGTAGGCTGTTCCTAGTGCCTGCATATCATCAACGAGCGACAGCATGCCGCGCCGCGGGTAATACACGCCACTTCGGTAGTCCAAATGGCTCATCAGGGTATAAATGGCGGGCGCTTGGAACGGTGAACTCCCCAGGAACACCATGTGGTACTCCAGGAGCTGCTTTAGGCGAATGTCGCGGAAAACGCGGCCGACATGGCGGTCTAGGTTGGTAAACACCAGCGCCAGCATGCGCGGCGCATTCATAATCACCGGCAGCGCAAACACGTCGCGCAGGCGCAAAAAGTTATTGTATAAAAAGTGCTTCACGGCCAGTTCGTAGGCCTGGGTGCTGCGGGCAACGTAGTGTTCCAGTTTGCGCCCCGCACCTGGTTCGATCATCTCAAAGGTATGCTTGTCGACGTCCACATCGCCCTGAATCGTCAGAGTAGGGTACTTTTCGAAGTAGACTTTATAGCCGGGGGTGAACCGCACTAGATCCAGCCGAGTGTCGGCTGATTCACCAAACAGTTGGTAGTATTGTTCAAACACTTCGGGCATTAGGTACCACGATGGCCCCAGGTCGAACACGTAGCCGTCCTTATGCACTGCGGCAATGCGCCCCCCGGCGGCGGCGTTTTTTTCGTACACGTCCACGCGGTAGCCGGCTTTGCCCAGTAGGTTGGCCAGTGCCATGCCGGCGTAGCCTGCACCGATGATGATTGCTCGTGGCTTACTCATGCGCCCAACTTTGCTTTCGCTAGCAGCGCCAGCTTGCGCCAGTTTGGCACGCGGATGCGCTGGGTTTTCAAGGTGCTGGCTGGAGTTGTTTTTAGACGCTTTAGCAGCTCGTAGTAATAGTAATAGCTGGCGCGCACCGCGGCCCG